>NZ_JBOGDD010000730.1:0-2251 GCF_050701675.1 Mycobacterium sp.
GGGTGACGTTGCGGTGGGCGACCGCCACCCCCGTGGGAGCACCGGTGGTGCCCGAGGTGTAGATGATGTACGCAATGTCATCCGGAGCCGGCGCAGGCAATGCGGTGCTCGGTTGGGAGTCGACGGCATCATCGTCGACGTCGATGACGAGCAAGTCGGCCGCGTCTAGCCGCGAACGCAGGTCCGCCGTGGTGATGGCCACGATCGGCGCGGCATCGTTGAGCACGAACTCGACCCGCGCGTCGGGATGCGCGGGGTCGATCGGCAGATACGCGGCACCGGTCTTGATCACCGCCAGGATCGCCGCGATCGCCTCAGCGGTCCGAGGAAGCAGCAGTGCCACCCGCTCACCCGGACCCGCGCCATGACTGGACAGGAGGTTCGCCAACCGGTTGGAGGCTTCGTCGAGCTCACGGTAGGACCACGACCGCTCACCACAGCTGATCGCCACCGCCTCGGGAGCGCGGGCCACCTGTGCGGCGAACAACTCCGGAATCGACGTCGGTGTGGTCGCAGGCAGGGTCAACACCGCCCGGTTGCCCCACTCGTCCAGGCGGTCGTGCTCGACCGAATCGAGCAGATCGATGGACGACAACCGCCGGGTGGGATCGGAGGGCATCACGGCCAACACCTGCTGCAACCGATTGACCAGTGTCTCGACGTCGGCGGCGTTGAACACGTCGGTGTCGTATTCGACGCGCAGACCCATCTGCTGACCCGGCATGGCCACCACCGACAGCGGGTAGTGGTTGTACTCGCGGCTGGTGAACTCGGTGATCGCCAGCTCCTGCACACCCAACAGCGCGTCGGAGTCGATCGGATAGTTCTCGTAGACGAAGAGGGTGTCGAACAGTCGTTCGTGGCCAGTGACGCGATGAATCTCGCCGAGCGCCAAGTGCTCGTGCTCGACGATGTCGTTGTGGGCGCCCTGCAGCTGGTTCAACAGCTCGGCGACGGTGGTGGCGACGGTGATGTTCGCCCGGACCGGCACCGTGTTGATCAACAGGCCCACCATCGACTCCGCGCCAACCATGTCGGTGGGCCGTCCAGAAACCGCGGTGCCGAAGGCCACGTCATGCTGCCCGGTCAACCAGGTCAGCGTCTGCGCCCACGCCGCCTGCAACACCGTGTTGACGGTGGTGTGGTGCGAACGCGCCAGCTCGGTGAGAGCCTGCGTGGTGTGTTCGGGCACGGAGAAGGACTCGACGTTTCGCCGCCCTGCCTGAGCGGGAGGACCGACCAGGGTCGGGGTGTCGAAACCGTCGAACACCTCGCCCCACGCCGCTCGGGCGGCATCGCGATCCTGACTGGCGAGCCAGCTGACGAAGTTGCGATACGGCGCGGCTGCAGGCAGACGGTGTCCGTAATAGCTGGCGAAGATCTCCTGCAGGAGGATCGGTAGCGACCAGCCGTCGATCACGATGTGGTGAATGGTCATCACGAACCGGTGCCGATTCTCGGCGGTGCGGACCAAAGCGGCGCGGAAGGCCGGCTGGGCGGCCAGATCGCAGACCGCGGTGCGCTCGGCGGCGCAGAGCCGCTCAACCTGCTCGTCGACGTCGAGTTCGAGGTACTGCCAGGCTATTTCGGGTTCGGCGGGGATGATCTGCACCGGCTCGCCGAACTGTTCGTCGAACCTTGCCGCCAAATTGGGATGGCGGGCGACCACGGTGTGCACCGCATCGCGCAGCCGGAGAGGATCGAGGGCACCGGTCACGGTGGTCCCGAGCTGCACCGCATACACGTCGTCGCCGGGGCCCTCGACGAAGCTGGCTTGGAACAGTAGGCCCTGCTGCAGGGGGGTCAGGGGCAAGACGTCGGCGATGTCGTACTTCTGTACCAGCTCGTCGACCTGCTGCTGGCTGAGCCGGGCCGGCGAAAGGTCCGAAGGGGTCAGCCCACCTCCGCCGTGTTGCACATGGGCGCAGATACCGGCCAAGGCGTCGAACCACAGCTGGCTCAGCCGCTGCACCTGGGTTTCATCGACCGTCGAGGGCGCCCACGTCCAGGCGGCCTGCAGATGCGGGCCTGCATCGGTGTCCATGGTGCCTGCGTTGAGCTCCACGGTGTGCGCCAACGGCGTTGTCACCGCCGATGCCACGTCCGTCAGCGCGAAACTGTCCTCGCTGATCCGCCACAGCTCATCGGAAAGGTCGCCCGCGCCCGCACCGAGACGGCCGAGGTAGTTGAATCCGATGGTCGGATCCGACCCGCCCAGCTCCACGTCGGGATTCAGGTAGCGCAGCAGACC
>NZ_JBOGDD010000731.1:0-3367 GCF_050701675.1 Mycobacterium sp.
CGTCGTGACGGCCGTAGACATCGCGGGTACGGTCACGGGTCCGGGCGGGGCGGGTTCGGGCTCGGCGGCGCTCGTCGAGCTGAACGCCACCGTCAGTACGGTCATCGCGCCCACCGCCGCTGTGCCAATCATGCTCGATACCAACCTCATTCGGATCGAAGCCACCAGTAACAACTCCTTAGCTCTCGGTTTCGTTGACGATGCGGCGACCGCTTGATGATCGCCACGGTTTAAACCGCTACCAGAGAGCGGAGCTGTGCGAAACCTCTCCGTATGCCGAGAACTACCTTGAAACAACGGCCTACCTGCGCGTTCGGCGTCGATGAGGAATGTCGAGATCGAGGCAGCGAAGTGCCCTAACCGTCACAGTGACGAAAAGTCTTACGTCAGTGGCATTTCGACTCGCGCTCAACCCCACTCGTGGTTCATCGCTCGGGAGTCGACGGTGGCATCGATTGAGTCCGCCTTCCGTCGGCCGCCACGTGACAGGGCGATCAACACCATCGCCAGGCCTGCGGTCACCGCGCCTGCGATGAAGATCATCACGAAGCCGTGCTCGGGTGGCAGGCCCGTCCCAGCCACGGTTCGGGCCAGAACGACGGCCACCGCCGCGGCAGCGATCGCACTTCCGACGGTGCGGGCGATCGCATTGACCCCGGTGGCCACGCCGGTCTCGCCGCCATCGACCTCGCTGACGACCAAGGCGGGCAGGGCGCCGTAGGCGAGGCTGATGTAGGCGTTGGTCCAGATGCCTGCAACGATCACCTGCCAAGGCTGGGAGTGGGCCAGAGCTAGCCACAGGAATCCGACGATGCCGGCCATTGCGCCGCTGACGAGGATCGGGCGGGCGCCGAAGCGGTCGATGAATCTGCCGCTGAGGGTGGCGGTGACGAACCCGGCCAGCGCACCAGGGAGCAGGTACACCACGCTGGCGTGCAGAACGGATGCGCTGAACCCGTACCCGGCGACCTCGCGGTCGACCTGTACGAACTGCGTCAGGCCCAGGAAGCCGAAGTACAAACCCATGCCCACGAACACCGTCGCGAGATTGGTCAACAGCACCGGCCGGCGGGTCAACATCTCCGTGGACACCAACGGGTAGTCGAGTCGCCGCTCCCACACCCACCAGCCGACCAGCACGATCACGCCGAAGGCCGCGGAGCCAAGGGTGGCGGGGGACGACCAGCCCCACGAGTTGCCTTGAGTGATGGTGAGCAGCGCCGCAGACAGGCCTACCGCCAGACCGGCTGCCCCCAACCAGTCGATGGTTCCGTCCGCCCCTCCCTGCCTCGACGGGATGGCGGTGAACGCTACGGCGATCACCACGACGACGAACCCCGTCGTCAGCCAGAACACCCGGTGGTAACCGGCGGCGCCGTCCATCAGGAGTCCCGTCACGACGAGGCCCATGCCGCCGCCGAAGCCCAACGTGCCGGACAACACCGCGAGTGCCCCGACGACGCTGCCCTCGGGGAGTTCGTCTCGAAGGATCGCGACGCAGATGGGATACAACGAGTACGACACGCCCTGGAGCACGCGGGCGATGATCAACAGCGCAAGCGAGGACGTCGTTGCCGCCATCACCGAACCGACGAGGACGACGAGGAGCACTCCGAGCAGGACGTGCTTCTTGTTGTGCAGATCGGCAAGTCGTCCGATGAGCGGTGTCGACGCGGCGGCCGCCAGGAGGTTCGCGGTCACCGCCCAACTCACGGCCACCGACGATGCGTTCAGTTGTTGGGCGATGATGCCGAGAATCGGGACTACCGCGGTTTGGAGCACCGCGACAGTGAGGGCCACCAGACTCAGGGCGGCGACGAGCACACGCGGACTCGTTCCACTCTTTCGCACGAGTAATTATGTCGTCTACTCAAAGTCGCCGGACGCGAGGTCCTATCGTGGTTGATCGGTCGGCACCGAGGGGACGCTCATGAGCAGGTTCGAAGGCAAGGGCGTACTGGTGACCGGCGCGGCCTCGGGTATCGGCAGGGCGACGGCCGAGCGGTTGATCGGTGAGGGCGCCACCGTGGTCGGCATGGATGTCGCGACGGATGCCCCCACCGGGCTCTTCGCGTACCTGGCGGCGGACATCCTCGACGTCGGCGCCGTGGGTGATGCAGTCGCCGCGGTCGTATCCGGGGCCGGTCGGCTCGACGGCGTCGTGCACGCAGCCGGAGTGGCCGGTGGTGGGCCGGTCCACGTGTTGCCCGACGAAGAGTGGGACAGGGTCGTGGGCATCAACCTGAAGGGCACCTTCGTGGTGTCCCGTGCCGCGCTCGCCCAGATGGTGCAGCAGGAGCGGGTGAACGGCGAGCGGGGCGCCATCGTGAATCTGGCCAGCATCGAGGGTATCGAGGGCACGGCTGGCGGCAGTGCCTACAACGCCTCCAAGGGCGGCGTGGTGCTGCTCACCAAGAACACCGCCATCGACTACGGGCCGAGTGGGATCCGGGTCAACGTGATCTGCCCGGGTTTCATCGAGACGCCGATGTTCGACTCGGTAATGGGCATGCCCGGTTTCGAGACGCCGCGCGAGGGACTCCGTCACGAACACAAGCTGAGGCGCTTCGGGCGCCCCGACGAAATCGCCTCCGTGGCAGCGTTTCTACTATCGGGTGACGCCAGCTTCGTCAGCGGGCAGGCCATCGCGGTGGACGGTGGCTACACGGCAGGCCGTGACCACGGCGTCACCGAGCTGATGGGCCTCGGCGAGCAGTAGGGGATAGGCGCTCCGCGCCTTCGACAGCCTTCGGCCGAACGCCGGAATGAGGCAACGATGCCGGAGTAGCGTGTCGTCCAGAGCAGAGTCCGCCGTAGGGGTGTCATGGTTCTTGCAGACGTCGCGGCCAAGTACGCGCCAATCGAGTCCTGGTTCTATGACACATTCATGGCCGATGGAGTACTCGAGTCGACCTCCGGTGTGATCGATGAGATCGTGGCGGGATGCGGTTCGGTTCTCGAAGTCGGTTGCGGCGGCGGTCAGTTGGCTTGTCGCCTCACCGAGCATCATCCCGGCCTCCGGGTGACGGGCGTTGACCTTGCGGTCGAGCAAGTGGAACGCGCGACGAGACGTGCAAACACACTTCCGGCTGATCGACGTGGCCGGCTCGACTTCCAGACGGCGTCCGCGTTGGAACTACCCTTCCGCGATAACAGCTTTGACGCGGCGGTCAGTATCGGCTCAATCAAACACTGGCCGGATCAGGCGCGAGGGCTCCGCGAGATGGTCAGGGTCCTCAAGGACGGCGGCCTCATCGTCGTCGCTGAACTCGACCGTGGCGGCCGCTCCGATGACATCAGAGCCTTGGCACGCACATTCAAATTCACCGCGTTGCTGCGTCCGCTGTATCTGCTGGTGGTCCGCACC
>NZ_JBOGDD010000732.1:0-3202 GCF_050701675.1 Mycobacterium sp.
TTTGAAGGGGGTGCTGCGGTAAAACGTACGTAATCGTTTAACGTAAACGTTTACGTAACGCAGGTCACAGGAGGTTCGAGGTGTCAGGCGAAACCATCGATTCGACTCCCAGCGCGGTCTTCCGAAAGATCACTTGGCGACTGGTGCCATTCCTGATCCTCATCTACTTCGTCGCGTACGTGGACAGAAGCAACGTCGCAGTCGCGAAGCTCACGCTTCAGTCCGATCTCGGATTATCGGACGCGGCATATGGTTTCGGCGCCGGACTCTTCTTCATCGGCTACTTCTTCTTCGAAGTTCCCAGCAACCTGATGCTCGCCAAGTTCGGGGCGCGTCGATGGATCACCCGCATCATGATCACGTGGGGCCTGATCGCCATGGCCTTCGCCCTGACCAACAGCGAACTCACCTTCTACATCCTGCGGTTCCTGCTCGGCGCCGCAGAGGCCGGGCTGTTCCCGGGCCTCATCTACTTCCTCACCCAGTGGTACAGCTCCAAGCGCAGGACGACGGTCTTCGGATTCCTGATCTTCGGCAATCCGCTCGCGTCGATCATCGGGGGGCCACTGATGGGGGTCGTCCTGCTGATGGACGGCGCGTGGGGGCTGACCGGTTGGCAGTGGGTTTTCGTGATCACCGGCCTGCCCGCGGTGGTCCTCGCCTTCGCGGTCCTCAGGTACCTGCCCGACACCCCCAACGACGCCACGTGGCTCACCGACGCCGAACGCGCAGTGGTCGTCCAGGAACTGGCTGCGGACGCCAAGACCGACCTCACCCCGCACGGCAGTCCATTGCGGGCCTTGAAGGACAAGCGGATCCTCTTCATGTCGGCGCTCTACATCGCCTTCCCGATCGCCGGTCTAGGACTTGGCCTGTGGATGCCGACGATCATCGCCGACCTCGGTGCGAGCAACACGATGGCCGCCGTGCTCTCGGCGATCCCCTACGTCTGCGCGATGGTCGGGTTGGTCACCATCCCCGTGCTCGCTGAGCGATACAACGCGCGTTACGCCGCGATCGCGATCTCGTGCGTGGTCGGCGCGCTCGGCTTCATCGGGTTGGTCGTGCTGCCCCATCAGCCGCTGCTGTCGCTGGTGCTGCTGTGTGTCGCGACGGCTGGGCTGTTGTCCTCCCAGCCGATCGCGCTGAGCCTGCCCAGTCGCGCGCTCAGCGGAGCGTTCTTCGCCGTCGGCATCGCGTGCATCAACTCCGTGGCCAACGTGGGCGGCTTCATCGGCCCGTACGTCGTCGGCGCACTCAAGGGCGCGACCGGAAACATCGACGCCTCGATGCTGTTCCTGGCGGGCGTGATGATCTACGCCGCGGTGATGGCCATCATCGCCAAACGCATCTACGAGCCCCGCAGGGCGGTGCAGGCTCCCGCGATCGTCGAGCGCACCGTCACCAACTGATCTCGGTCATCCGACCGATCATTCACCACCGCAACCGAATACGAAGGAGTATCACCCGTGGCCAATCACGACCCGTCCGACTTCCAAGGCCTGTTTCCCGCGTGCCCGACCCTGCTGCTGGAGGGGGAGACGCTCGACGAGCAGGCGCAGCGCCGCCTCTTCCGGGCCAACGCGGATGCCGGCGCCAGTGGATTCTGGATGTTCGGGTCCGGCGGCGAGGGCGTGACCATCGACGACGCCACCCGCAGGCGCGCGTTGGAGATCCTGTTCGACGAACTCGGTGAGGACTTTCCAGTGATCGCGGGGATCAGCGCCGAGGGCACGCGCCGGACTTTGGAACGGTGGCGGCCGATCGCCGATCTGCCCGTCAAGGGCGTCTTCGCGGTGCCGCCCATCTACTACGGCTACAGCCAGGACGAGCTCTACGATTACTTCGTTTCGCTGACAGATCTGACTGGAAAGCCGGTATTCCCTTATCACAACCCATTTTTCACCAAGAATCGGATGACCATCGACACCATGATCCGGCTGGCTCAGACCGACGGTATCGCCGGGACGAAGGACTCCACCAAGGAGATCGCCGAACTGCAACGGCTGGTCTGGGACACCCCGGACGACTTCGTGGTCTTCCAAGGACAGGAGGAGCTGATCGCGGCCAGCTTCGCCGTCGGCGCACGGTCGGTCGTGTCGGTGGTCAGCGCGTCGAACGTCGCACTCTTCGTCGACCTCATTGCGGCCGGGCGGGACGGCGACCTGAAGCGGGCTTGGGGACTCCAGGCGCAGGTCAACAACTACCTCGTCGAGATCGGTACGGCCGCAGCGGAAACCGAGGGCGATTTCATCAGCGCGGTGAAGAAGCAGCTGGCGTCGCAGGGCTTCGGTGTGGGTGTCCTGACCGCGCCGTGGCGTCCGCGGCCGTAGGCCCGGCGATGGCACTGACCGACGCGATCCGCTCGGCCGCCCGCGGAGGCCCACCGGCCGTTGGCACCTTCGTGATGGAGTTCGCCACCCCGGGGGTTGGCGCGCTCGCCGCGGCGGCGGGCGTGGACTTCATCTTCTTCGACCAACAGCACACGGGCTGGTCCCTCGGCGCACTTGCGCCCTCGCTGTGGGCCTGCCAAGCGGCCGCGATCCCAGCCGGGCTCCGCGTACCCGCTCCCGTCCCGTGGATGATCGGGGCGGCGCTGGATGCGGGCGCGAGCATGATCATGGTGCCCGCCGTCGACGATGCGGCCACGGCTGCCGCGATCGTGCGGGCGGTGCGGTATCCACCAGAGGGAGAGCGGGCCCTGACGTTCGGCGTCGCCTCAGATCGCTACCGCCCGCCCGCCGACCCTGGCGTCGAGATGCGCAAGCGCAACGCCGAGGCGCTGGTGTTCGTCCAGATCGAGACCGCCGCAGGACTTTCCGACGTGGAAGGGATCGCCGCCGTGGACGGTATCGACGTGTTGTGGGTCGGCGACAACGACCTGGCCGCCGCGCTCGGCATTCCCGGCGAGTTCGGACACAGCCGGTACCTGGCCGCTCTCGACCGGGTCGCCGAGGCGGCCGCGGGGGCCGGGATCGCAGCGGGCTTCACCACTGCGGACCCACGGACCGCCGAGGACATGCTGCGTCGTGGATACCGGATTCTGTGCTGCGGCAACGACATCAAGCTATTCCATCACGCCCTGCAAACGGGCGTCACTGCGTTCCGACGAGCTGCCGATGCGCGGATCTCTCAACTCGCTCAATGAAACTCGCCCAATGAAGGAGTACGACATGGCACAGCAGGACTTGTCGGGCAAGGT
>NZ_JBOGDD010000733.1:0-7773 GCF_050701675.1 Mycobacterium sp.
TTCTCGTACAGCTCTCGCATCACGAACTTGGCGCCTTCGGGGTGGTCGAACTCGAGGCCGATCACCACGCCGTTCTGCCGGATGCCGACGAACCAGTCCGGGTAATCGGCCTGGATGCGGGCCAGTCCGTCGGCGAACACGGCGGCGACGTGGTGCACCGACGAGCGGATCTCGGGACGGCCGGTGATCTCCAAGGTCTTGATGGCGGCGACGCATCCGAGTTCGGCGCCACCGAACGTCGAGATGTGCGCGAACCCGTCCTGGTCAAGCCACTGTGCGGCCCGGTCGCTCAACATCGCCGCGGTGATCGGATACATCCCCCCGGAGAGGCCCTTGCCCGCGACCATGATGTCCGGCTCGATGCCGTGCTTGGTGATGCCCCACATCTCGCCGGTCCGCATGAGCCCCGTCTGCACCTCGTCGGCGATGTAGAGCGCGTCGTAGCGGACGGTCAGTTCCTTGACCGCCTCGAGGTAACCCGCTGGGGGAAGCGGGAATCCGTAGGTGGCGGGAATGGTCTCCATGATGACGGCGGCGACGTCCCCGCCCGAAAGCGCCTCGTCCATCGCGTCGACGTCGCCGAACGGCACCTGCACGAACTCATCGGGCCGGTCGGAGAGGAACAGCTTGGAGAAACGATCGTCACCGGTGGCGACCGCCAGTCCGGTGTGACCGTGATAGGCCTTGACGATCGAGACGATCTTGCGGCGCTGGGTGGCGTGCCTAGCGCTCTTGAGGGCGATGTCGATCGCCTCGCCGCCGCCGGATCCGAAGGCCACCTTCGTGATCGACGCGGGCGCCGAGTCGACCAGCCGTTGCGCCAGTGCGGTGCGAGCGACCGAGGGGAAGTGGTGGTTGCCGATGTCGAAGTACTGCATGCCGTCGATCAGCGCAGCCATGATCTCGGGATTGCGGTGGCCGAGGTTGTAGGTGCCACCGTTGAGGTGCATGTCGATGAGCCGGCGTCCGCTCATGTCCCAGAGGAAGTAACCCTCCCTACGGTCGATGACGAGGTCGACGCCCGCGTCGGTCCAGAACTGGGTCTTGTCCGGATTCCAGTACTTCTTCGCCTGCTCGAGGACCTGTGCCTTGGACTCGAACGAGAACGTGCCGTAGTCGTACAAGAGGCTCCCTGCCTGAGTCGTGGCGGTTCGATTCCGGCCCGCGAGCCTCCCACCGTAAAAGGGTGAACCAATTGTGTCAATGGTACTCAAAAGGTCTTGCCATCACGGGTCGACGGTGCCAATATTCGAAGCGGTCGAAGTGTGGTCCACGCCACAGCGATCTCCGCTCACTGTCAGGAAGGTTCGCCGGTAGATGACCGATCAAGCCGTATCGCCGCCAGAAAGCCCTAATCAGAACGTTCAGCGGCTCAAGCGCAACGCCGTCGGCACGATGAGCGTCATCTTCATGGCGGTCGCAACGGCCGCGCCGATTACCGCAATGGTCGGCAACGTGCCCATCGCAGTCGGGTTCGGAAATGGTTCGCACGCACCCGCGGGCTACATCGTGGCCACCGTCGTCCTCGGCCTGTTCGCCGTCGGCTACGCCACCATGGCCAAGCACATCACCGCCACGGGAGCGTTCTACGGCTACATCTCCCACGGCCTAGGCCGGATCGTCGGCATGGCCAGCGGTCTGCTGATCACGATGGCCTACGTCGTGTTCGAAGCCTCACTGATCGGCATCTTCTCGTTCTTCTTCCAGAATCTGCTGAAGTCTCAGTTCGACGTCACCATCCACTGGATCGTGCCCGCACTGCTCATGCTGGTGCTCAACTGTCTGCTGACGTTCTTCGACGTCAACCTCGCGGCCAAGGTGCTCGGGGTCTTCCTGGTCACCGAGATCGTCATGCTGTCCCTCGGCGCACTGGGTGTGCTGTTCCACGGCGGCGGACCGGAGGGCTTCGCCGTCGGCGCGACCCTCAACCCGATCGGGGCGTTCCAGCCGGCCGCCATCGCCGGTGCCAGCGCGGGCCTTGGCCTGTTCTTCGCGTTCTGGTCGTGGGTCGGGTTCGAGTCCACCGCGATGTACGGCGAGGAGTCGCGCGAGCCCAAGAAGATCATCCCGCGGGCCACGATGATCAGCGTGCTCGGAGTCGGCGTCTTCTACGTGTTCATCTCCTGGATGGCGATCGCCGGAACGGGTCCCCAGCACGCCGTCGACCTGGCGCAGGATCCCAACACCGCCTCGGAGATCTTCTTTGGCACCGTGCGCAACAACTACGGTGAGTGGGCGATCACGCTCTTCAACGTCCTGCTCGTCACGGGATCCTTCGCCTGTGGGATGGCATTCCACAACTGCGCCTCGCGCTACCTCTACGCGCTCGGCCGAGAAGGACTCTCCCGCGGCCTCCAGAAGACCATCGGCGCAACGCATCCCACGCACGGCTCGCCTCACATCGCTTCGTTCGTCCAGAGCGGGATCACCCTGGTGATCATCCTGTCGTTTCTGGCGGCGGGCATGGACCCCTACGTGCACATGTACACGCTGCTGGCCATCCTGGGCACCATGGCGATCCTGATCGTGCAGGCGCTGTGCGCCTTTTCGGTGATCAGCTACTTCCACTTCCACAAGAATCACCCGGTCAGCGCGCACTGGTTCAAGACGTTCCTCGCGCCGCTGCTTGGCGGCGTCGGAATGCTCTACGTGGTCTACCTGCTCTGGGTGCACAAGGATGCAGCCGCAGGCACCGCGTCCGGCACGCTGCTATTCAAGCTCACCCCGTGGATCGTGGTCGGATTGTTCGTGTTCGGCGCGGCGATGGCAACGTACTTCAAGTACAGGGACACTCGCCGCTACGACATGATCGGACGAATCGTGTACGAGGACAACGTCGTACGAGACTAAGGCAGCCGCTGTACCGGCTTCGGTGAGAGGATGAGGGTTCAAGCACCAGGAGGAAACGGCCGATGGATGACCTGCATGACGGGGATCTCGACCAGGGGCGGATGCGGATCCTCGACGCCAAACCGGTGAACCTCGACGGCTTCAGCGTCACCAATCCAGACCTGGGACTGGTCGCGATGCGCAGCCCGTTCGACCCGGAGCCGTCGCTGGTGATCGAGGACGGGGTCGTCGTCGAGCTCGACGGGAAGACCACAGCGGACTTCGACGTGATCGACGAGTTCATCGCCCGCTACGGGCTGGATCTCGACGTCGCCGAGGAGGCCATGGCGCTCGACGACCGGGTTCTGGCGCGCATGGCATGCGACTTCAACGTCCCGCGGGCGGAGGTGGTGCGCCTGATCGGTGGCGTCACGCCTGCCAAACTGGCCCGCGTCGTCGCGCTGCTGTCGCCCGTCGAGATGCAGATGGCGATGACCAGGTTGCGCGCCAGGCGGACACCGAGCAACCAGGCGCACGTGACCAATCAGCTCGACGATCCGCTGCTGATCGCAGCCGATGCGGCCAGTGCCGTCGCACAGGGATTCCGCGAGGTCGAGACCACCGTGCCGGTACTCGGCGACGCCCCGTCCAACGCGGTCGCCCTGCTGATCGGCAGCCAAGTCGGCGTCCCCGGTGCGATGGCCCAGTGCTCCATCGAGGAGGCACTCGAGCTGCGGCTCGGACTGCGCGGCCTGACCAGCTACGCCGAGACCATCT
Organism: Mycobacterium sp.; assembly: GCF_050701675.1. GTDB lineage: Bacteria > Actinomycetota > Actinomycetes > Mycobacteriales > Mycobacteriaceae > Mycobacterium. Next base: position 3,607 of record NZ_JBOGDD010000733.1, read on the forward strand.
CCATCTACGGCACCGAGCAGGTGTTCGTCGACGGTGACGACACCCCGTTCTCGAAGGCGATCCTCACCTCCGCCTACGCCTCCCGGGGCCTGAAGATGCGGGTCACCAGCGGCGGCGGCGCCGAGGTGCTGATGGGAGCGGCCGAGAAGTGCTCGATCCTCTCCCTGGAGTCGCGTTGCGTTTCGCTCGCCCGCGCCCTCGGGTCGCAAGGCGTGCAGAACGGTGGCATCGACGGCGTCGGGGTGGTGGCGTCGGTCCCGGAGGGGATGAAGGAGCTGCTCGCCGAGAACCTGATGGTCATGATGCGCGATCTGGAGTCCTGCGCGGGCAACGATAACCTGATCTCCGAATCCGACATCCGCCGCAGCGCTCATACGCTGCCGGTCCTGCTTGCGGGGGCCGACTTCATCTTCTCCGGGTTTGGCTCGATTCCGCGCTATGACAATGCCTTCGCGCTGTCGAACTTCAACTCCGACGACATGGACGACTTCCTGGTCCTGCAACGGGACTGGGGGGTCGACGGCGGGTTGCGCACGGTCCCGGTCGAGCACCTGGCCAGGGTGCGCCGCCGTGCCGCCACGGCCGTGCAGGCGGTGTACCGCGATCTCGGTCTCGCGGACTTCGACGACGACCGCGTCGATGCGGTAGTGGTGGCCAACGGATCGCGCGACCTGTCACCCGGCGATCCGAAGGCCGTTGCGGAGGCGGCCACCTCCATCGAGGCCAAGCAGCTGACCGTATTCGACGTCATCGCCTCGCTGAAGCGAACCGGCTTCGACGCCGAAGCCGACGCCATCATGCAACTGACCAGGGAGCGTCTGCGCGGCGACCAACTGCAGACGTCGGCGATCTTCGACGAGAACTTCCGCGTGCTGTCGGCGATCACCGACCCCAACGACTACGCCGGTCCGGGCAGTGGCTACGCGCTCACCGCCGAACGGCGTGCCGAGATCGACGGCATCCGCCAGGAGCGGACGGCCGCGGAATTGACCGCCGATCAGGCCGAGCATCGCGACGAGGTCGGATTCACCGACGTCGAAATCGCCCGTCAGGGAGGCGATCCCCGCGAGGTGTGCATCGGCCTCTCGCCTGCCCTCGGCCGGACGGTCTGGCTGTCACTGTGCGGCCTCACGGTCGGCGAGGTGCTGCGGCAGATCTCGGCAGGCCTCGAGGAAGAGGGCTGCGTGCCGCGACTGGTGCGGATCCGCTCGACCATCGACGTCGGGCTGATCGGCCTGACTGCAGCGCGGCTGTCCGGGTCGGGAGTCGGAATAGGGTTGCAGGGCAAGGGGACCGCGCTGATCCACCGCCGGGATCTGGCGCCGCTGGCGAATCTCGAACTGTTCAGCGTCGCCCCCCTGCTGACCGCGCGGATGTACCGCGAGCTCGGCAAGAACGCGGCAAGGCATGCCAAGGGGATGGCCCCGGTGCCGATCTTCACCGGCGGCACCGACGAGTCGATCTCCGCCCGCTACCACGCCCGCGCCGTGGCACTCGTCGCACTCGAGCGGGAGGCCTGCGAACCGGGTCAGCCGCCGACGACGGTGGAGGTGCAGCGATGAGCGCTCGCGCGAAGAGCAGAGGGCAGCGGTGACGAGCGAACAGAGGTTCACCGTCCAAGCCGCCGTCGACGGCAACCTCAGCCTGTCGGATCTCCGGATGGAACCGGCGACGCTGGCCCACCAGGCCGTCGTCGCGGAGGAGGGCGGCAATCCACAGCTGGCCGAGAACTTCCTCCGCGCAGCGGAACTCGCGACCATCGACGATGAAGACGTGATGAACCTCTACGAGGCGCTGCGACCACATCGTTCCACCGCCGACGAGCTCGATGCCCTGCGCGTTTCGCTGGAGACCCGCGGCGCGTCCCGTTGCGCGGAGCTGGTGCGACAGGCCGCCGTGGTCTACGCCAGGCGAGGTCTGTTGCGGTGACCCTCGTTGCAGGCATCGACGTGGGCAACAACACCACCGAGATCGTCCTGGCCCGAGTCATTTCCGGCACCGTCGAACAGATCGCCCACCGGCAGGGGCCCACACGGGGGCGCAAGGGTTCCCGCGAATCGCTACAGGGCGCGGCTGCGTTGCTGCACCAGCTGGAGGTCGACGCAGGCGTGGCGGCCGAGGAACTGCTGCTCGCCGCGCTTCGCCCGGTGGACACCGCAACGGCGCCCATCCCGCCGCCGACCTCGCCATGGTCGCCGGTGAAGAGTCTGCGCAGGGTCGACGCCAGCACGCCGGGGGGAACGGGGCTCGGGGTGGGACGGCACGTTCCGCTCGACAGTCTGGCCGGGGACGTAACAGCGGGCCCGACAATAATTTCCGTCGACGGGTCCACTGACTTCGAAGTGGCGGCGCGCGGGATCTCGGCGGCGGTAGCCAGGGGCTGGGACGTCGTCGGGGTGATCGCCGCCCAGGACGACGCCGTGCTGATCCGCAACCGGATCGCCATCGACGTTCCGGTCGTCGACGAGGTCGACGTCGATGGCGTCGAACCTGGCGCGCTGGTCGCGGTGGAGGTCGTCGCCGAAGGCCGCGCCTACCGAGCGATGGCCGACCCGATCGCGCTCTGCGTCGCACTCGAGCTCGGCTACGAACGGATCCAGCACGTCGCCGAGTTCACCCGCGAGCTCGCGGACTCCCCGGCGATCGCCGTGACCCGCCGCACCGGGCCACCCGATCCTCCGACGGTCGACGACGACTATGTCGACTGCACGGTCGACGGTGCGACGGTGCGGTACACACCCGCCCAGGCGCACAGCGTTCTGCGGCTCGCGCCACCGGGTAACGTCGTCGAGGTCCGCCTGCACTCGATTCCCAGCGCGCAGAACGGCATTGCGGTCGACGACGCCTTCTTCACCGACCTGTCGTCGATCGACAACGGGGCGTGGCTGCGCCGCGGCGTCGCCGACACCCGCGGCACCGTGGTCGCGCTGCTGGCCGCCGACCTCGTCGCCGATGCCGCAGAGACGCTGCAGGACCTCACCGGACGCCCGACCCGCACCATCGCAGGAGAGCCGGAGGCCGCTGCCGTCGGGGCACGGACGACGCCGGGCCTGCCGCCGGGCACCGTGGTGTGCGACATTGGCGGCGGCACCATCGACCTGATCGGCGTGGACCGTGCCGTGACCGCGGCGGGCGCGGGGGAGGCGATCACCACGGCCGTCGCACGGGTGCTGAACATTCCGCGTGCTCTTGCCGAGCGGGTCAAGCGCAGCCCCGCGTTGCGGGTCGAGGGTCCGCACGTCGCGCACGAGGAGGACGGGCGTCGGCTGTTCCTGGACAGTCCCGCCCCCGCCGACGCGATCGGCAGGCTCTGCACCCGCGGAAGTGCCGGGCTGGTCCCGTTTTCGGTCAAGCTCGCGGCCGAGGAGTGGCGCAGTCTGCGCCTGGCGATCAAGCAGGAAACGGTGGCGGCGAACATCGTTCGTGGCCTACGTGCGTTCGACGAACCGCCGCCTGCGCTGGTCCTGGCCGGCGGCGGCGCACTCGACGACGAACTGCTGCGCACCGTCGGAGAATCACTGCGCTCGACGCACGTCGTCGTGGGGCGCGCCAGCATCGACGGACGGCACGGCCCGCGGTTCGCCGTCGCGTCTGGGCTGATCCACCTCTACGCGGGGTCGGGCTGAACTAGTTCGCCGAGTGCACGCTTGTTAACGCCCCTACTCGGGCGATGTGTACAACAACCGTGCACTCGGCGGTGGGATTGCCTACGCGGGGTCCTCCGGTGGGGTGGAACGTATCGGACGGGTGTCCGGGTCGCGCCCGAGCAGATCGCGGACCGCGCGGCGTGGTCCGTAGGGGCGCAGCATCTGGCTGGCAGGCCGCGTGCGCACGATCTGCGGCCACCAGAACCAGCGGCCAAGCAGGGTCGCGATCGACGGCGTCATGAACGACCGCACGATCAGCGTGTCGAACATCAGGCCAAGGCCGATCGTGGTGCCGATCTGGCCGAGCACGATCAGATCGCTGACGATGAACGACGACATCGTGAAGGCGAACACCAGACCGGCGGCGGTGACGACCCCACCGGTGCCCGCCATCGCACGGATGGTGCCGGTCTTGAGTCCCGCCTTGACCTCTTCCTGGAACCGGGATATCAGCAGCAGGTTGTAGTCGGCCCCCACCGCCAGCAGCAGGATGATGCCGAGGGGGACCACGATCCAGTAG
>NZ_JBOGDD010000734.1:0-7619 GCF_050701675.1 Mycobacterium sp.
CCGCAGAGAGTCTCAACAGCGCGCTGCGTAGCCTGCACGAGCCCGAGATCATCGAAGCCAAACGCCATGCGGGTCAACGATTGTTGGATACGTTGCCACCCGGCGGTGGCAGGTTCGACATCGCCGAGGACGACGCGCACTGCTGGGCATCGTGCGTCAACGACATCCGGCTGGCGTTGGGCACGATGCTCGACATCGGCCCCGACGGTCCCGACCACCTGCCTGCCGAACATCCGATGGCTGGGCACCTCGACGTCTACCAGTGGCTGACCGTGCTGCAGGAGTACCTGGTGCTCGGGCTGATGGGCAAGCGGTAATCGTGGCAGGCGGGTCGATCACCGACGTGGCGGGCATCCTCGTCGGAAACCACCACCGTCTGGACCAGGACGCGTCGTTGGGCGCCGGTTGGGCCTGCGGCACCACGGTGGTGCTCACGCCGCCGGGGACCACCGGCGCCGTCGACGTCCGCGGTGGTGCTCCCGGCACCCGGGAGACGGATCTTCTCGACCCGGCCAACAGCGTGCGCTACGTCGACGCCGTCGTGCTGACGGGCGGGAGCGCATACGGCCTGGCCGCCGCCGACGGCGTCATGCAGTGGCTCGAACAACACGATCGCGGCGTGGTGATGGACGGCGGCCTCGTTCCGATCGTGCCGGCCGCGGTGATCTTCGACCTCCCGGTCGGTGGATGGCAGTGCCGCCCGACGGCTGAGTTCGGCTTCGCGGCAGCCAATGCGGCAGGCATTGACGTGCCGGTCGGCAACGTCGGCGCAGGCGTCGGCGCCAGGGCCGGTGTGCTCAAGGGCGGCCTTGGCACGGCGTCCATCCGGCTCGACGACATCGGCGTCACCGTCGGTGCGATCGTCGTGGTGAACTCCGCGGGAAACGTCGCGGATCCGAGGACCGGGCTGCCGTGGCAGGCCGACCTGAGCGCCGAGTTCGGGCTGGTGCCACCGCCCGCCGACCAGATCGCCTCGTTCGCCGCGCGTGACGACGAGCTGTCGCCGCTCAACACCACCATCGCCGTCGTCGCCACCGACGCCGCGCTGAGCAAGGCCGCGTGCAAGCGGGTCGCCGTCGCAGCGCAGGACGCCCTCGCCAGGACGATGCGCCCCTCGCACACGCCGTTGGACGGCGACAGCGTGTTCGTACTGGCCACCGGCGCGGTCGAGGTTGAACCTGCCACTGGGACCGGGGCCACACCCGCGGCGATGTCGCCGGAGACGAAGTTGATGACGATGATCGGGGCTGCCGCGGCCGACTGTTTGGCCAGCGCGGTGCTGACAGGCGTGCTGGCCGCCGAGTCGATCGCCGGAATCCCGTCCTACCGTGACGTGTTGCCGGGATCGTTCCCCTGAGCGGCCTCGGATGATGGACTGGTGACGTGCTGACGATTCGTCGTGACCTGGTCGAGGCCATGATCGCGCACGCGCGCGCCGATCACCCCGACGAAGCGTGTGGAGTGATCGCCGGGCCGGAGGGGTCCGACCGGCCCGAGCGTTTCATTGCGATGGACAACGCCGAGAGGTCGCCGACGTTCTACCGCTTCGATTCCGGTGAGCAGCTCAAGGTGTGGCGGGCTTTAGAAGACGCAGGCCAGGCCCCAATAATCATCTACCACTCGCACACCGCGACGGAGGCGTATCCCAGCCGCACCGACGTCAGCTACGCCGCCGAACCCGAGGCTCACTACGTCCTCGTCTCGACGCGGGACCCCAACGAGCACGAGCTTCGCAGCTACCGCATTCTCGACGGCACCGTCACCGAGGAACCCGTCACCATCGTCGATGAGTACTAGTCAAAAGGAATGAGCGTCCCCATGACCATTTTGGTGTCCATCCCCACCATCCTGCGCACCCACACCGGTGGCGAAAAGCGCGTCAGCGCCACCGGCGACACGCTGCAGGCGGTCATCGCCGACCTCGAGTCCAACTATTCGGGAATCACGGAGCGGATCGTCGACGGCGACAAGCTGCACCGCTTCGTCAACGTCTACGTCAACGACGAGGACGTGCGGTTCTCCGGCGGACTGGCGACCGAGATCTCCGACGGCGATTCGGTGACGATCCTGCCTGCCGTTGCGGGCGGCTGACGTTGACCCGCCACGACTCACTGCTCGACGCGCTCGGCCACACCCCGCTGGTGGGGTTGCCGAACCTCTCGCCGCAATGGGAGGACGCCGACAACCCGCACGTGCGCTTGTGGGCCAAGCTCGAGGACCGCAATCCCACCGGCTCGATCAAGGACAGGCCGGCACTGCGGATGATCGAGCAGGCCGAGCGCGACGGGTTGCTCCAGCAGGGTTCGACGATCATGGAGCCGACGAGCGGCAACACGGGAATCTCGATGGCGATGGCCGCCCTGATCAAGGGTTACCGCATGGTGTGCGTGATGCCGGAGAACACCTCGATCGAACGGCGTCAGCTGCTGGAGCTCTACGGCGCGAAGATCATCTACTCGCCTGCCGAGGGCGGCTCGAACACCGCGGTGGCAATGGCCAAAGGGCTGGCTGACGAGCATCCCGAGTGGGTGATGCTCTACCAGTACGGCAACCCCGCCAACGCGGCCGCGCACTACGAAGGGACGGGGCCGGAGATCCTTGCCGACCTGCCGGAGATCACCCACTTCGTCGCGGGGCTCGGCACCACCGGCACCCTGATGGGCGCAGGGCGATTTCTGCGCGAGCAGGTGCCCGGCGTGCAGATCGTCGCCGCCGAGCCGCGCTACGGCGAGGGGGTGTACGCGCTGCGGAACATCGACGAGGGCTTCGTCCCCGAGCTGTACGACCCGGACGTACTGACCACGCGCTACTCCGTCGGCTCGTTCGATGCCGTCAAGCGCACCCGTGAGCTGGTTCAGGTCGAGGGCATCTTCGCGGGCATCTCGACTGGCGCGATACTGCACGCGGCACTCGGCATGGCCGCCAAGGCGCGCAAGGCGGGTGAGCGTGCCGACATCGCGTTCGTCGTGTGCGACGCCGGGTGGAAGTATCTGTCGACCGGCGCGTACGCCGGTAGCCTTGACGATGCAGAGGACGCGTTGGAAGGGCAGTTGTGGGCATGAGCGGACAAGGCGTCACACCGATGACCAAGAAGCGCCCGCCGTGGATGGTCGGCGGTGCGACCGTCGTTAGCTTCGTGGCGCTGCTGTGGCTGATCGAGGCGTTCGACCAGGTGACCGGAGATCGCCTGGAACAGGACGGCATCCGGCCGTTGGAGGTCGACGGGCTGTGGGGCATCCTCTGGGCACCGCTGCTGCACGCCAACTGGGCGCACCTGATCGCCAACACCGTCCCGGCATTGGTGCTCGGCTTCCTGGTGTCGTTGGCCGGTATGTCCAGATTCATCTACGCCACCGTGATCGTGTGGCTTCTCGGCGGTCTCGGCACCTGGCTCATCGGCAACATCGGGGCGCCCAGCTCTAACGGGGTCGCGGTGGAGACCAACCACATCGGTGCGTCCGGGCTGATCTTCGGCTGGTTGACGTTCCTGATCGTGTTCGGTTTCTTCACCAGACACGCGTGGCAGATCGTCGTCGGAATCCTCGTCTTCGTTGTGTACGGCGGCGTCCTCTGGGGTGCGCTTCCCGGCACGTTCGGGGTGTCGTGGCAGGGCCACCTGTGCGGTGGCATCGCCGGGGTGATCGCCGCGTACCTGCTCTCCGGCCCCGAGCGCAAGGCACGCGAACGCGGCAAGAAGGGGCCATCGCCCCAGCTGTCGTACTGACCGCAGCCCGGCTTTGCTGAGATGAGGCGTTCGCCACATTTTGCGGCAACTGTGTGCCCCGTCTCACGAGGCATCACTCCAGGTCACGGATCACGAAGCGACGGGATCATGAAACTCGACGCGAAATGCGCAGAGGTTTTCGTCACACGCTGATTGGGCATGGCAAGCTGGTGTGCGTGCGAATCACCGTACTGGGCTGTTCCGGTAGTGTCACCGGGCCAGATTCGCCTGCTTCGGGCTACCTGGTAACGGCTCCGGACACCCCGCCGCTCGCAGTCGACTTCGGGGGTGGTGTCCTCGGCGCGCTACAGCGCCACGCGGATCCGGGAACCGTCAGCGTCCTGCTGTCACACTTGCACGCCGACCACTGTCTTGATCTGCCCGGTCTCTTCGTGTGGCGCCGGTACCACCCATCGCCGCCCAAGGGCCGCGCGCTCATGTACGGCCCATCCGAGACCTGGTCGCGGTTGGGCGCAGCGTCCTCACCGGAGGGCGGCGAGATCGACGATTTCTCCGACGTCTTCGACATCCGCCAGTGGGTGGACAAGGAGCCGGTGCAGATCGGTGCGCTGACGGTACTGCCACGCATGGTGTGCCATCCGACCGAGTCCTACGGCATGCGCTTCACCGATCCGTCGGGGGCGACACTCGTCTACAGCGGTGACACCGGCTACTGCGACGAGCTGATCGAACTCGCGAGCGGCGCGGACGTCTTCCTGTGCGAAGCGTCGTGGACGGATGCTCCGGATCGGCCGCCCCGACTGCATCTTTCGGGCACCGAGGCGGGCCGCGCCGCCGCCAAGGCCGGTGTGCACGAACTGCTCTTGACCCACATTCCGCCATGGACCTCGCGGGAGGACGTCATCAGCGAGGCCAAGGCGGAGTTCGAAGGGCCGGTGCACGCCGTGGTGTGCAACGAGACCTTCGAGGTCGCGGCTCACTAGGTCGTCACCGCCACCGGTTAGGGTTGGCGGGTGTCCAGACGAGAAGACGGGCGACTCGACGACGAGTTGCGACCGGTAGTCATCACCCGCGGTTTCACCAAGCATCCGGCGGGATCAGTGCTCGTCGAGTTCGGTCAGACCCGCGTCATGTGCACGGCCAGCGTCACCGAGGGCGTGCCCCGGTGGCGCAAGGGCTCGGGCCTTGGTTGGCTCACCGCCGAGTACGCGATGCTGCCTGCCGCCACCCACACCCGTTCGGACCGCGAGTCGGTCAGGGGCAAGGTGGGCGGTCGCACGCAGGAGATCAGCCGACTCGTCGGCCGTTCGCTTCGGGCATGCATCGACCTCGGTGCGTTGGGCGAGAACACCATTGCCATCGACTGCGATGTCCTTCAAGCCGACGGCGGCACGCGTACCGCGGCGATCACGGGCGCCTACGTGGCGCTCTCGGATGCGGTGACCTACCTGTCCGCAGCGAATCGGCTGTCGGACCCGCGACCGCTGTCGTGCGCCATCGCGGCGGTGTCCGTCGGCGTGGTCGACGGACGCGTGCGGACGGACCTGCCGTATGAGGAGGATTCGCGCGCCGAGGTGGACATGAACGTCGTCGCCACCGACACCGGAACCCTGGTCGAGATCCAGGGCACGGGTGAGGGGGCGACCTTCCCGCGGACGACGCTGGACAAGATGCTCGACGCCGCACTGGCGGCCTGCGAGCAGCTCTTCGTCGTGCAGCGCGAAGCGCTCGAACTGCCGTACCCCGGTGTGCTGCCGGAGCCGACGTCGCCTCCCAAGAAGGCGTTCGGAAGCTGACCGAAAGTTCTTCCTAAACACGCCCGAGGCGGCAGAACTTGAGGGTTTTCCCCGATTCGATCGTGGGCACTCGCAGGTAGCGTTCATCTCAACGGCTGGGGGGCCGTACTACCAAGTTTCGCGCTTCGGCGCGAGAACCGTGAGAGCGCGTCCATTGGGGGCGGGGGACCATACGTGTCGCGGTTGCTGCCCTCTAGTCGTGGTTCGAAACCGCCCCCGCCTCGGTAGAGGCGAGGGCGGTTCGTTGCTGCCGGATAGCATTCATCCCGTGGGAGAGGACGAGTCGGCCGACCGAAAGCGAGTCGGTCAGCTCTTTTTGGGCGGTTCGGGCGTGCTGCTGCTCGCGGCAGGCACGTTGGGCTTCTTCGTCGGGCAGAACGACGAGCTCGCCGGTGGTTTCTTCGTTCTGACCGGACTCGTGACGATCGCCCTCGCTGCGTTCTACTCGCATGTCGATGGGATCGTTGAACTCGGCCTTCTGAAGATTCCCATCGCCAGGGCACGCCGCGCCGAGAAGCAGCTCGAACGGGGACGGATGGTTGGCGGAGCCAACCTGGACGAGGCGCGGAAGGCATTGGAAGAGGCAGTGTCTCGGTACCACGATGCTCAGCCCGCCGTCACGCAACACCCGCTGGCGTCCCGCGATGGGCCGGAACGCGACGTGCTCCTCGTCGAGGACGCGGTCTTCACGATCGCGACGCTCACGCTCGATGAACAAGCTCTCGTTCGCACCGAGGTCGCCCGGATGAGCCGTCCCGACTTCGACACGAACGTGGATCCTCGCGAATCCAGACCCGGCGATACCGGGCGCTCGTACCACATGCACAGGGTGCCCGATTCCGATGTCAGGCTGTGGTATCGGCAGAAGAGCGAGTCCGAGCCGTACCCGCTGTGTGTGATGGTCATCGAAGACACGGGTAAGGGCCGCTAGGTTCTCTAGCGTCTGATCTGATGGGGGAGAAAACCGTGATGATTGAGAAAACCTGTTGACCGATCTTCTGGTGGCCAGTCGCAACCCGAAGAAACTGGCCGAGCTACGCCGAGTGCTCGACGGTGCCGGTGCATCCGGGCTGCGCCTGTTGTCGCTCAACGACGTCGCCCCGTTCGACGAGGCTCCTGAGACGGGCGCGACGTTCGAGGACAACGCGTTGGCGAAGGCGCGCGATGCGTTCCGCGCGTCGGGCCTGGCTGCGGTCGCCGACGACTCCGGGCTCGCGGTCGACGCCCTCAACGGCATGCCCGGCGTGCTCTCGGCGCGGTGGGCGGGCGCGCACGGCGACGACGGGGCGAATCTTCGGCTGCTCCTCGGCCAGTTGGGTGACGTGCCGGATGCGCGACGCGGTGCGGCATTCGTGTCGGCGTGCGCGTTGGTCTCGCCGATGGGGGAGACCGTCGTGCGAGGGGAGTGGGCGGGAAGCATCGCCCGCGAACCGCAAGGCGACGGGGGCTTCGGGTACGACCCGATCTTCGTGCCACGGGGATCGGCCCGCTCGGCGGCGGAGCTCAGCCCGGACGAGAAGGATGCGGCGTCGCATCGTGGCCGGGCCCTGGCGCTGCTGTTGCCTGCGCTGCGCGCGCTGGCTTGAAGCTCGTCTCTTAGAGGTTGAACGCGGCCTTGATCTGCTTGGTCTGGAAGTGCTCGACGATGATGCCCAGCAGCGGAATGGTGCCTGCCAGCAGCACGCCGATGGTCTTGCCGATGGGCCAGCGGACCTTCACCGCGAGGTTGGCGGCGGAGAGCAGGTAGACGAAGTACACCCAGCCGTGCACGATGCCAATCCAGCTCGGCGGATCGTCGACCTTGACGATGTACTTCAGCACCATCTCGTAGCACAGCGCGATCAGCCAGATGCCGGTCGTCCAGGCCAATACGCGGTAGCCGGTCAACGCCTTGCGGATGGGCTCCTTCGGCGTCTGCGGCGACGGATCGTCGGCTTCCGGCGCGTCACTCGGCGCTTCGGGATCGGGGCTGCTCATCTGGTCGTCCTGTCGTCGGGGTCTTGGCGTTGCTCGGACTTGGCGAGCTCGGCCAGGTAGGCGTTGTACTCGCGCAGTGCCGGGTCGTCGTCGGCTTGGGTGGCGGCCTTGGGCCGTTCTGGCAGCAGGCCATCGGGGATCTCGGTCGGGCCGTACTGACT
>NZ_JBOGDD010000735.1:0-13005 GCF_050701675.1 Mycobacterium sp.
GGTCCGCAGTGACGACGGCTTCGTCCAGACCTACCTCATCCACCAGGTCGACCCCGCCGCTCAGCCACCGTTTCACGTCGCCGACCAAGTGACCATCAACGCGAGACGCGACGGGAAGACCGCGGTGTTGTCCACCATTCGGCCTCCCCTGTCACCGGGTCACTAGCCTGCTATCAGAGCGCGCCCTCCTGCTCCGACGGCAGCGCCGCCGGGCCTTCGATCTCGGGCGCCACGGATGACGTGGTTGGCGTCGTCGGCGGCGTGGTCTCGGTGGTGGTCTCTCCCGTTGTGGCCTCTTCGGTCGGCACCGGACCAGGCGTGGACGGCTCGGGCTCGGCCCAGCTGGTCGTGGCGACGGACAACCCGCCCATGGCGAGGATCGCACCGGCGCCGGCACTAGCGGCCATCACCTTCAAAGTCTTGGCATGCACGTTCATCACTCCAATTCGGTCAACTCGAATACGCATCTCGAATACGCACTAAGAAGGGGCTGAACCCCTTCAACCATTCGGGTAACCGAAGCGGACGTGCACCAAACTCGCAGCGCTCTACCATCCAGCTCTCAGGCGGGCATCACGTCAGCCGGGAAGTCCTTGCTCCTCCTTCGGTAGCGGCGCCGGACCCTTGATCGCCGGTGCGGCTTCGCCGATGGCGGGCGCACTCGGCGGCGCGGACACGGTACTGGTGGCGCCCAACGACATCTGAGTGGGTCCGGCCACCGACTCTGGCGCCATCTGACCCTCTACGACGCCCACGCTCAAGGCCCCGAGGGTCACCACGGCACTGCCGCCGACGACCGCGGCGAACACCCTTGCGCTGTAATGCATGTCACAAATCCGATCTGTAGATCCATCTGTGGACTAGTTACTCACCACCAAGTCAACGCGCTGCGTCTGTGAACCGGCTGCATCGACCCTGCTAGTTCTCTTTGCCAACCGCCGTGCCGCAACGCGGTCTTCGAGCGTCGATCTCCTACCCTGTGCCCATGGGGTTTTCGACGGGCGCGACATGACGCGATTCCTGGCTCGTCGGGCATTCAACTACGTCGTACTGCTGGCACTGGCGTCGTTCCTCACGTTCGCGCTGGCCTCGCTGACGTTCCATCCCCTCGACAGCCTGCTGGAACGGAACCCGCGGCCACCCGACTCGGTGATCGCCGCCAGGACCACTGAGCTGGGTCTCGACAAGCCGATACCCCTGCGCTACGGCGAGTGGGCGGCACGCGCGTGGCACGGCGATTTCGGCAAGACCATCACCGGCCAGCCCGTTGCCGACGAGCTCGGACGAAGAATCTGGATCAGCCTGCGCTTGGTGCTGATCGGCTCACTGGTCGGCACGTTCATCGGCGTGTTGGTCGGCGCCTGGGGCGCGGTCCGCCAATACCGGCTGTCCGACCGCGTCATCACGGTCACGTCGCTGGTGTTGATCAGCACGCCGACGTTCGTCGTCGCCAACCTGCTGATTCTGGCGGCACTGAAGGTCAACTCCATACTCGGGTTTCAGCTGTTCGAGTACACCGGGGAGACCTCTTCGACTCCGGTGGGCGGGGCGTGGAGCCAGTTCGTCGACCGGTTACAGCACTTGGTGCTGCCGACTCTGACGCTCGCCCTGTCCGCCATCGCCGGCTATAGCCGATACCAGCGCAACGCGATGCTCGACGTGCTGGGCCAGGACTTCATCCGGACCGCGCGCGCGAAGGGCCTGACGCGGCGGCAGGCCCTGTTCAAGCACGGACTGCGCACCGCGTTGATTCCCATGGCGACGTTGTTCGCCTACAGCGTCAGCGGTTTGGTCGCGGGCGCAGTCTTCGTCGAGCAGATCTTCGGCTGGCACGGCATGGGCGAGTGGGTGGTGCAGGGCATCACGAATCAGGACATCAACGTCGTCGCCGCGGTGACCCTGTTCTTCGGTGCGACGATCCTGTTCGGCGGCTTGCTGTCCGACGTGATGTACGCCGCACTGGACCCGAGGGTGAGGGTGACGTGACCGAACCGGTGACCACACAGGAGAGTACAACCGCTCAGTCCGGCATCGCCGCCGTGGCTTTCGCATCACGGCGCACCCTCGTGCTGCGGAGGTTCCTTCGCAACCGGCTCGCGGTGGCGGCGCTGGCGATCCTGGTGCTGTTGTTCGTCGCATGTTACGCGCTGCCGCCCCTGCTGCCATGGAACTATGCCCAGCTCGACTACCTGTCGTTGCAGCAGCCGCCCAGCGGGCGCCACTGGTTCGGCACCAACGCACTTGGCCAAGACCTGCTGGCACAGACGCTGCGCGGCATGCAGAAGTCGCTGCTGATAGGCGTTTTCGTCGCCTTCATCTCGACGATCATCGCCGCCACCGTCGGATCGATGGCCGGCTTCTTCGGTGGCTGGCGAGACCGCGCGTCGATGTGGGTGGTCGACCTGCTTCTGGTCGTGCCGAGCTTCATCCTGATTGCGGTCGTCACACCGCGGATAAAGCACTCGGACACCACCTTCTGGCTCATCCTGCTGCTGTCTGCCTTCAGCTGGATGATCAGTTCCCGTATCGTCCGCGGGCTGACGATGAGCCTGCGCGAGCGCGAGTTCGTCACGGCCGCAAGATATATGGGTGTCAGTAACTGGCGCATCATCGCTCGCCACATACTGCCCAACGTCGCATCGATCCTCATCGTGGACACCGCGCTCAACGTAGGCGTCGCGATTCTGGCCGAGACGGGGCTCAGCTTTCTCGGGTTCGGGATCCAGCCACCCGACGTGTCGTTGGGCACGCTGATCGCCGACGGCACCGCATCCGTGTCGACGTTTCCGTGGGTCTTCCTGTTCCCGGCAGGCGTATTGGTGCTCATCGTGCTGTGCGCCAACCAGATTGGCGACGGGCTTCGAGACGCGCTCGACCCAGGATCCAGAACGCTACGGCGGCGAAAATGACCGATCTGCTCCAAGTGACCGACCTGTTGGTCACCTTCCCCACCGATGCCGAAGAGGTGGCCGCGGTCCGCGGAATGACGTTCGACGTGCGACCCCGTGAAGTGGTCGCCCTTGTCGGTGAATCCGGAGCGGGCAAGTCGGCGACGGCAATGGCGATCGTGGGGCTGCTGCCGGAGTTCGCGAGGGTGTCGGGATCGGTGCGATTGCACGGCGACGAACTGATCGGCTTGGACGACAAACGCCTGTCCCGCATCCGGGGCCAGGTCATCGGGACGGTGTTCCAGGACCCGATGTCTGCCCTCACCCCCGTCTACACCGTCGGCGACCAGATCGCCGAGGCGTTGCGCGTGCACCAGCGCGACCTGAGCGGCCGCGCGGCCCGGACGAGGGCCGTCGAGCTGCTGGAACTCGTCGGCATCTCCCAGCCCGATCGGCGGGCCAGGTCATTCCCGCACGAACTGTCCGGCGGCGAGCGTCAGCGCGTCGTGATCGCGATGGCCATTTCGAACGACCCCGACCTGATCGTCTGCGATGAGCCGACGACCGCTCTCGACGTCACCGTGCAGGCGCAGATCCTCGACGTTCTGCGGACGGCGCGCGACGTCACCGGCGCAGGCGTCCTGATCATCACCCACGACCTCGGTGTGGTGTCCGAGTTCGCCGACCGCGCTCTGGTGATGTACGCGGGCAGGGCAGTCGAGACGGCACCGGTCGCCGACCTGGCCCGAACCCGCGCCATGCCGTACACGGTCGGACTGCTGGGCTCGGTGCCTCGCCTCGACGCCGCCCAGGGCTCCCGACTGGTGCCGATCCCCGGTGCTCCGCCGTCGATGGCCGCCCTTGCGCCGGGTTGTCCGTTCGCGCCCCGCTGCCCGCTGGTGATCGACGACTGCCGTTCCGAGGAGCCTGCACTGCGGACGATCGCGCCAGACCACGAGGCCGCGTGCATTCGTACCGACCAGGTCGAAGGCCGTTCCGCACCCGACGTCTACGGTGTCTCGACGGACCCGCCCGAATGGACCCTCGATGCCGATGCCCCCGTGGTGCTGCGCGTGGAGAACCTGATCAAGACGTACAAGCTGACCAAGGGTGCGGTGTTCCGACGCCAGATCGGCGAGGTGCGGGCGGTCGACGGAATCAGTTTCGAGCTACGGCAGGGCAGGACGCTGGGAATCGTCGGCGAATCGGGGTCCGGCAAGTCGACGACACTGCACCAGATCCTGGAATTGACCAAGCCTCAGGGCGGTTCGATCGAAGTGCTTGGGCGCGACGTCGGCACCCTCGACCCGCGGGGACGGCGCTCTCTACGCGGGGACCTTCAGGTGGTGTTTCAGGACCCGGTCGCCTCACTCGACCCCCGCCTACCCGTCTTCGACGTGCTCGCAGAACCGTTGACCGCCAACGGCTTCGCCGGGAAGGACGTCGACGAACGGGTAATCGAACTGCTGAAAGTGGTCGGCATGCGCCACGAGGACGCCAGCCGGTACCCCGGCGAGTTCTCCGGCGGGCAGAAGCAGCGCATCGGCATCGCACGGGCCCTCGCACTTCGGCCGAAGATCATGGCGCTCGACGAGCCGGTGTCGGCCCTTGACGTCTCCATCCAGGCCGGGATCATCAACTTGCTGCTGGATCTGCAGCGGCGCTTTGGGCTGTCCTACCTCTTCGTCTCGCACGACCTGTCGGTGGTCAAGCACCTCGCGCACGACGTCGTCGTCATGCTCAAGGGCTCCGTCGTCGAATCCGGTCCCGCCACCACGGTATTCGGAGATCCCCGACACGAGTACACCCGGCGGCTGCTGAGCGCCGTACCCCAGCCCGCGGCGGGCTGAGACATCCGCTGAGTCCTCACGGTGGCTACCGTGAGGACCCAGGACCCGACGCGGCGCCCCGTAGAACGGTTTGGCACCACTAACATCGGCAGGATGATCACCCGACGTCTTGCCGGTGCCCTCTTCGCGGTCTGCGTGGCCATCACCTCGTGTTCGGGCGGCGAGCAGCCTCCGCCACCGGCTGGCGGCAACGCGGAGATCGGCAAGACCAACGACATCAACCCACAGAACCCCGCCACGCTGCGCGACGGTGGCGATCTGCGGCTGGCGTTGACTGGCTATCCGCCCAACTTCAACACCCTTCAGGTGGACGGCAACCTCGGGGAACTGGGTGGCCTGCTCAGATGGACGATGCCTCGCGCGTACGTCATCTCCCCCGACGGCGCGGCGACGGTGAACAAGGACTACTTCACCGACATCGAGCTCACCAAGACCGATCCCCAGGTCGTGACCTACACGATCAATCCCAAGGCCGTGTGGACCGACGGAACGCCGATCACGTGGGAGGACATCGCCTCGCAGATCGACGCCACCAAGGGCACCGACCCCGCATACCAGATCGCCGCGCCCAACGGCAGCGAGCGGGTGGCATCGGTCACGAGGGGTGTCGACGACCGGCAGGCCATCGTCACCTTCGCCAAGCACTACGCCGAGTGGAAGGGCATGTTCGCGGGTAACGGCATGCTCTATCCCAAGAACATGACGGCCAACCCCGATGCGTTCAACCGTGCCCAGCTCAATGCACCCGGCCCGTCGGCAGGTCCGTTCATGGTCACGAACGTGGACAAGGGCGCGCAGCGGATCACGTTGGGGCGCAACCCGAAGTGGTGGGGAGTGCCACCGAAGCTGAACACCGTCACCTATTCCGTGTTGGCTGACGCCGCCACGATCCCCGCGTTGCAGAACGGCGCACTCGACGCCGTCGGCCTCGCCACCCTCGACGAACTCACGATCGCGCGACGCACGCAGGGCATCTCGATCCGCCGTGCGCCCGCGGCCAGTTG
This sequence comes from Mycobacterium sp., assembly GCF_050701675.1. Classification (GTDB taxonomy): domain Bacteria; phylum Actinomycetota; class Actinomycetes; order Mycobacteriales; family Mycobacteriaceae; genus Mycobacterium. The sequence goes on from NZ_JBOGDD010000735.1 coordinate 5,743, forward strand.
GTACCACTTCACCTTCAACGGCGCACAGGGCTCGATTCTGGCCGACCCCGCATTGAGATCTGCGGTCGCCAAGGGATTCGACCGCCAAGCCATCGCCAGCGTCAGCCAGCGCGGGCTCGTCGATACGCCGACGCCATTGAACAACCACATCTACGTCGCGGGCCAGGAGGGCTACCAGGACAACAGCATCCCCTTCGACCCCGAGGCGGCCAAGCGGGAGCTCGACGGTCTGGGCTGGACGATGAACGGGCAATTTCGCGAGAAGGACGGTCGCAAACTCGTGATCCGTGACGTCTTCTACGACGCCCAGAGCACACGGCAGATCGCGCAGATCGCCCAAAGCACGCTTGCGCAGATTGGAGTGGACCTGCAGTTGACCGCCGTGGCTGGCGGCTCACTGTTCAGTGACTACATCACGCCGGGAAACTTCGACGTCGCCCAGTTCGCCTGGGGCGGCGACGCATTCCCGCTGTCTGGACTGAACCAGATCTACCTGTCGAAGGGCGAGAGCAACTACGGAAAGATCGGCAGCCCGGAAATCGATGCCAAGATCGAGGACACGCTCGCCGAGCTCGATCCGGTAGCGGCGCGCGTCAAGGCCAACGAACTCGACAAGATGATCTGGGCGATCGGATTCAGCCTGCCGCTGTTCCAGTCGCCGGGCAACGTGGCGGTGCGCAGCAATCTGGCCAACTACGGGCCGGCAGGCATCGGCGACTTGAACTACACCATTGTCGGGTTCATGAAGTAGTCCCGCCGTTTCCCTGCGCAGCTGGCGAGGCGGGCTCGGACGTCGAGGTGACGTGACGAACCGCCCGCGGCACCACGGACGGCACCACCGATTCCGCAGCCGCGGCGGCGGTGATCGCCCGCCTCAGCAGGCGGACGCTCAGCACGCTGGGCTCCGCGTCGAGTTGGACTGAGCGACCGGGCAGTTCACCCATCTCACCGGCGTATACGGCCTTCACGATCTCCAGCGCCGAGGCTTCCTTGACGTCGATGATGCTATGGCCGGTGGTGGGCATCTCGACGAGCACCGAATCCGGGATCAAGTCCACGATCCGGCACGCAACGGCACGCGGCGTGGTGAGGTCGCGACCACCCGAGATCACCGCGGTCGGCCATCCGAACCCAGGCATCGCCGCGACGAGGTCATAGGGCTCGGCGACGAAATCGACTTCACCGATGGCCATTTCGCGCAGTGCCACAGCCGGGTCGAGCGGCTTGCCGTCCGGCACCGCGCCGTAGTTGAGCTCGCGGTAGCCGATGCGGCCGACGAGGTCGGGTTCGTTGTGAAACGGCGTGGTGCGCTCGGCCAGCAGCCGGGTGCCGAGTCCGACGGCGCCCCACACCCAGTCGTGATCCGCGAGCAACAGGTCGAGCTGCCGACCGAGAAGCTCAGGGCCGCCTAGTCCGTACATGTCGGCGGCGAGTTGAGTCGACGCAGGGGTGAGCACACCGTCCTCGACGAGAATGCGCACCTTCGCTGCAAGCTCGGCAGTCTCGGGCTCGTCGCCGTCCCACAGCACCCGGCGGACGGCCGCCCGCACCGCATCGATGTCGTCGGCCGCCAACAGCGGAGAGTCCAGGACCATCGCGTGCACCCGTCCTGGGTGTTGCAGCCCGACGCCCGCGGCCAGATACGTGCCGTACGACGTGCCGTAGAGGACCGCCTCGCCGACCTGAGCATCGTCGAGCACTGCGGCGATGTCGCGGACTGCGGCGTCCACCGTCAACGCCTCCTTGGGTAGGTCGACACCCTCGTCGTCGTGCCGGGACATCCCGACGCCGCGGTGCTCGACCATGATCACGTCCAGGCACTCGGCCACGGCGTGCTTGCGCAACCCGCGGTAGAGGGCCACCGATGCTGCGCCAGGGCCGCCAGGGATGATCACCAGCGGGTGAGCGGACTTCTCGCCGATGCGGACGTAGAACAGATCGAACTCGTCAGGCCCGTCAACCAGGATGGGCCTGCGGACGGAGCGCACACCGGGCAGCGCCGCCAGCCTCTCCTGGACTCGGCGGCGCCCAGCATTCATGGTCATCGGCCATCATTGTGCCCCGTCGGAGATTCTTAGGTTCGGCATGAGCCAAAGCAGTGCCGCCATGCGTGTCCTTGCGTAGAAACGAGGCCATGACCACCGTCGAGAACAACAGCCGCATTCTGCCCGGCTCGCCACAGTGGGACGAGCTGCTGGCCCGCATAGCGGCCGGCGCCAAGGACCGAGACCTCAACGACGAGAACCCCTTTGACCAGGTCGCCGCGCTCAAGCGGGCGAGCTTCGGAACACTGCGGCTACCTCCGGAACTCGGCGGGGCGGGATTGACTGTCCCGCAACTGTTCTCCGCGGTGATCGACGTCGCCAGGGCCGATCCCATTGTGGCCCACATCTTCCGGACGCACTTCTGGTTCACCGAGGAGCGTCTGCGCGCGGCCACGGATCCTGCGTCTGCGCAATGGCTGCGCAAGGTCGCGGGCGGCAAGCTCTTCGGCAACGCATTCAGCGAGAAGGGCGGCAACGCCGTGGGCAGCCTGGTGTTCAACACCCGACTGCTGCCCGATCCGGCCGGAGGATACCGGCTGGATGGCGAGAAGTTCTACAGCACCGGCACCCTGTTCTCCGACTATCTGACGGTCACCGCCACGACCGACCACGACTCCGTCGCGACCGTCGTGGTGCCCGCGGACCGCACTGGCGTGAAGCTGATCGACGACTGGGACGGGTTCGGCCAGCGCCGCACCGGCACGGGGACCACTATCTTCAAGAACGTTTCGCTCACCTCCGACGAGATCCTCGCCGACGCGCCGTACGACGCCGAACCGGTGCCATCGGTGCAGTACGCGTCCTTGCAGCTCTACATCCACGCGGTGGTCGCGGGCATCTTGGCCGCCGTCGTTGACGACGGGGTGAACCTCTTGCGCTCCCGCGATCGCAGCTTCAGCCACGCCCCAACCGACCGTCCCACCGACGACCCACACCTGCAGCGTCTGCTCGGCGAGCTGGCCAGTACCGCCTACATCGCGAAGGTGGCCGTGCTCGACGCCGCCGAGGCGATCGCCACGGCGACCAACTCGGCCGCCTCGACGTCCGACGGCAACCCGGACGCGGAGTTGGCGACCGAGGCCCAGCTCAAGGTCGCGAAGGTCAAGGTCCACCTCGACGCGATCGCCCCCGAGGCCGCGACCCGGCTGCTGGAGCTCGGTGGTGCCAGCGCGGCCAGCAGGCAGAAGGGCCTCGACCGGCACTGGCGCAACATCCGGACGATCACGCTGCACAACCCCGTGGCCTACAAGGCGGTCGCGATCGGCCAGAACCTGCTGCATGGCACACCCGTTCCCGCCAACGCCTACTTCTGAACTCGCGATTTGTGTGCGTTCAGCGGCGGTGAGCGCCGGTGAAGGCACACAAACCGCTAGACCGTGCCGGGCGGGTAGATCATCGCATCGGGTGGTGTGCTGGTGCTGCGCGCCAATGGGTAGTACACGACAAACGTGATCACGATCCCGACGATCCACGAGATATCGGCTCCGCCAAGCATTTCCGTCAGAGGTCCGGTGTAAAGCTTCTGCGCCAGAAACGGAATCTGAACGAGGATGCCCACCACGTAGCTGAATAGGGCTGCGGCGTTCCATCGGCCGTAGCGACCGTCGGGGTCGTAGAGGGCGGGGATGTCGACCCTCTCGCGCGAGATCAGGTAGTAGTCGGTGAGGTTGATCGCGCTCCACGGGGTGAAGACCATCAGCAGGATCAGGATGAAGTTCTTGAAATTGTCCAGGAAGTCGGCGCTGGCGCCGATCGCCACGAGGACCGACAGCGCGATGAATCCCACGATGTAGGCGACCCGTGCGCCGCCGGAGACACGGGACTTGCCGCTGAACGCCGTGACGGTGGTGAGCACCGACATGAAGCCGCCGTAGGCATTGAGGCAGTTCACAGTGAGCTTGCCAACGAGAATCACCAGGTAGATGAGGACTGCGACCGCCGTCGGGCCCGCCAGTGCGCCGATGAAGCCGACCTGGTCGGACAGGAACGCGTCACCCGCGACGGCTGCTAGCAGCGCGCCGAAGGTCATCGACCATTGCGATCCGAGGACGCTGCCCGCGAAGGTTGCCCAGAACGTCGTTCGCTCACTGGTGCTGCGGGGTAGGTAGCGCGAGTAGTCGGCGACATACGGGCCGAACGTCAGCTGCCAGCCCGCTCCCAGAGATATCGCCAACAGGAAGGTCACGATGTCGAAGCCCTTGAGGCCGACGAAGTCGGACAGGTTGTACTGCATGACCAGCCGCACGGCCAGGTAGGTGAACCCGACGATGCCGACGACGGTCGCGATGCGGCCGACGACGTGGATCAGTCGGTAGCCGGTTACCGCTACGACGGCGGTCAGAGCGCCGAACACCAGAATTCCGACTGTCGAGTCGTGAACGTGCAGAATCCCTTCGACGGCCTGCCCGGCCAGCACGCTGCCGGTCGCGGCGAACCCGATGTACATCAGGACCACTAGGCAGAGCGGGACGATCGCACCGAATACGCCGAATTGCGCGCGGCTCGAAATCATCTGCGGTAGGCCCATTCTCGGCCCCTGCGCGGAGTGCAGCGCCATCACTGCGCCGCCGGCGATGTTGCCGATCAGCAGGCCGGCGATCGCCCAGAGAGCATCGGCTCCGAACACCACCGCCAGGGCTCCGTCGACGATCGCCGTGATCTGCATGTTCGCGCCGAACCACAGCGTGAACTGCGCAAGCGGCGTTCCGTGGCGCTCCTCGTCGGGAATGACATCGATGGTGCGCCGTTCCAGCTTCGGGCGTGTCCGGCGGGAACCTTCGTCGCTCATGGCACCTTCCTTGATGTTGGACGCGCCGGCTAGGTGCTCAACACGAGATGTTGTGCACCGCCGATTCCGGCATAGCGGTCGGGGCTGCACGTCAGGACGATCACCTGGCCGTCGCCACCGACGGCGTCGAATACCTCGCCCATCTTCGCCAGCCGATCGGGATCGCTGAAGCCGAGGGCGTCGTCGATCACGACGGGGACGCCGTCCTCCTTGGCCACCAGCGCCGCACTAGCCAGCCGAGCCACGATGCCCAACTGTTCCCTGGCACCGCCGGACAGCGAGTCGAACGGGACGGTGCAGCCGTGCAGCGTACGGCTGAGCATTCGAAGATCGCCGTCGATCTCGACCTCGAAATCGCCACCGAAGACGATGCGACCCAAGCGCTCGACCTCCGCACGGAACGGTTCCACGTAGCGCAGTCGCGATTGGTCCCGGTGGCGCGTCATCACCGACTGAAGCAACTGTGCCGCACCCGCACGACGCTGGACCCTGGCGTGATCGGCGGCCGCATGTTCGCATTCGGTCCGCGCCTCATCCAGCCGACTCATGCGGCCCTCCGATCCGTACACCCTCAGCTGAGCCGACACCTCGCGCAGCTGGCCACCGACCTCGTCGTGGCGTTCGCCGAGATCGGCCGCACGGCGAGAGGCCTCCGCCAGCTCGGCCGCCACCGCTGCGGGCGCCGCGGCCGCGAGTTCGGTGTCGATCGCGAGCGATTGACCCGCCGCCCCGCGAGCCCGCTCACCGTCGGCCTCGGCCTGAATGACCAGCTGGTCGTCGGACACTGACTCACGTTGCCGGGCAAGGCGTTCCGCTGCCGTGGTGACCTCTTCGCGCGCCGTGGTCAACCTGGCCTGCGCGACGGTCACCGCGCCCGCGAGCTGCATCGCACGCGAGGCTGCCGCGGACGCGGCATCGCGGCGGGACTCGTGCTCGACGCGCGCCTGCCGGTGCGCATCGGTGGCTGCCGCGAGTTCGGCGCGTGCCACCTCGGCTCGTGGGTCACCTGCCCCCGACGCCGGGGCGTCAGTCACCTCGGCGAGCCGCGCCCGCAACGCGTCGACGGCGTCATCGCCGACCAGCGCATCGAGGGTGGCCCGCAGCCGATCGCGGGACGCCGCCAGTTCCCGCCTTCTGCTGTCGAGCGCCCGCGCAGCCGCGACGTCGGCCACACCCGCTTCCTCCAGCAAGACGTCCAGCAGCCGACGTGCCTTGTCGAGCTTTCCCTGGGAGTCGGCGGCAGGTGCTCCTGGCACCACCCGCACCGTCACCACACCCGGCACTTCGACGTCGGTGGAGGTCGTCACGTTCTGTGACCACGTGGCGCCCGCCGAGAGCTCGACGAGCTGGCCTGCGACGAGGAGCCGGACCTCGGTGGCAGCATCGAGTTCCACTCGCGCCGAGGCCAACTCGGCCTGCGCGGCCGCCCGTTCGGTGGCCAGCACGGCCAGCTCGACGTCCCGCATCACGTCGTCGGACAAGGCGATCCGTGCGAACTCGGCGTCCACCCCGAGCAGTTCGCGTTCGACGGTGTCGATCCTGGCGAGCCTGGCCGTCAGCTTCTCCGCCTCGTCACGGCGGGCGACCCGCTCGACCGTGCTGCGGGCGGCGTCGAGCAGAACCTGGCAGCCGTCGGCAGCCACCCTGGCGGCCTCCAAGGCTGCCGCGGTGGCCACGGCAGCCTCGTTCGCGGCGATCTCTTCACTCGCGGCGGCCTCTACCGCCGATTCCAGACCGGTGATGGTGGCGGATCGGTCGGCCAGCTCGGCGCGCAGCCTGCGACGCTCGCCGAGCGCGGCGTCGGAGGCGGCCTGCGCCATCTCGGCCGCCCCGGCGAGGGCACGTGCCTGGGCGAGGCGGTCGGTGAGCTGCTTGACGGTGTCGGCCGCCGCCTGAGCGGCCTCGAGCCGCTCGACGGCCTTCCCGGTGTCGAGTGCGAGCTGCGCCAGTTCAGCTGCAAGCCGACCATGGTCGACCACCGCCTGGTCGACCTCGTCGACCGCCGTCTGGCACGACTCGACCTGCAGCTCAGCCTCGCGCAGACGACCGACCGCGGTGGCCCACTGCCCAGTGGCCCTGCCCGTCGCCGTGAAGTACTGCCGAAACTCGGCGTCGATCCTGTCGATCAGCATCGGCTCGCACCCCGACGTGGTGACCGTCTGCCCCGCCGCGACGTCGAGCGCCCGCGCCAGCGCATCGCAGCCCGAAAGATCAACGGAAGCAGTCGATCCCGACTGCAACACGCGCTGTGCGTGCCAGAGGTCGGTGTCGACGGTCTCGGCGAGGATGGCCTGGACACGGTCATGCGCCTCGTCGCCGGTGAGCTGCTCACGTACCGGTGAGGACACCGTCAGGCTGGTCTGCTGCCTCTTGTGGAAACGCTTGTGGTACTCGAATCGGTAGGGGCCGGTGGAGATCACGGCCGTGATC
>NZ_JBOGDD010000736.1:0-3946 GCF_050701675.1 Mycobacterium sp.
ATACCGATCATCACGATGTGCGCGCCGTCGGTGTTGGCCTTCGTCTCCGCGGCGTTGAGGCTGGCGCGGATCTCGCTCTCGAGTTCGAAGCCCGAGCGGCCCGGCAGTGGACGCGGCGGTACGTTGAATTCGATGTTGTAGGCGCCCAATTCGGTTTGGAACGCGGGATCGGCGATCGACGCGAGGACCTCGCGGTTGCTCATGGCGGGCTGATAGTCGGCGTCGACGAGGTTGCACTCGATCTCCATGCCCGTCAGCGGGCGGTCGAAGTCGAAGCTCGATTGGGCGAGCATCGTCTCGAAGACGTCGAGGGACAGCTGCACCTTGCGCCGGTACAGCAGCCGGTGCTCTCGGCTGTATTCGGTCCGTGTGACCTCATCACCCATTAGCGGCACCCCCAGGTCTGAGCCTATCGACGCGAGGCCACCGCGACCTGCGGACTGACGAGACCGCCGCGAAGGGAAATGTCGATGCCCTCGTCCGCGTGAGCGGCGAGCGCGCGCAGTGCGGACGGGCTGTACGAACGCAGCGAACTGACGACGCCGTCGTGCACGAACGGAACGAACGGCGCCAGCGGGAGCATCAGCGCCAGCCGTAGGACGTGCAACGGAGCCGGGGGCCGCGGCAGGTCGATGATCACCAGCTTGGCCGCGACCCGGGTGCCCTCGGCGATGACCCGCGATGCCAGCGCAGGCGGCAGGTGGTGAAACGACAGGGCGAACACCGCCAGGTCGAACGCTCCGTCCGCGGCGTCGACGTCGGTGGCATCCATGGTGCGCACGGTCGCCCGCTCATCCGCGCCGAGCGGGCCCGCCGCGATCGCCGCCACCGAGTCCGGCTCGACGTCCGTCACGGTGACGTGCGCCGTGGGATGCATCTCCAGCAGTTTGGCGGACAGCCCGCCGTGTCCGGAGCCCAGCTCGAGGATGCTCGGATCGGGGACCTCGGCCACCTCTTCGAGCGCGATGTGGGCGAATTTCTCGTGGTTGCCGAACCAGTCGCCGGTGAGTTCCAGCGCCCGCACGACACTGCGCTTGATCTTGGGGTCGACGTCGTCGCGGTCGAGGTACTCCTGCCGGTCTGTCTGCAGCAACCGGTCCAGGCAGGACGCGTCGGGACCACCGCGGGGCATGCCGTCGATGTCGACCGTTGGAGGAGTCACGTAGTCCATGATGGCCGTGCGGTCGCTTCGGCGCGCTCCGTTGCGCACACCGCAACCGAGCGCGCCGAAATCGCGGGGGGCTAGGGAGGCTAGGGGGTGAAGTCGGCGGGCAGCTCGATGTCCGCGACGGCAAGGTTCTCCTCCAGGTGAGCGACCGACGACGTGCCGGGGATCAACAGCACATTGGGCGCCACCGAAAGAGTCCAGGCCAGGGCGATCTGCGCGGGAGTCCTGCCGAGGTCGGCAGCGGCCTTCTTGACGGCGGGGTTGCCCAGCACCGGGTTCTCGGCGTTGAACGCCGAGCCCAGCGGGAAGAACGGGACGAAGGAGATGCCGCGCTCGGCACACACGTCGAGCACCGGCTGCGACGTCCGGTCGACCAGGTTGTAGGCGTTCTGCACGGTGACGATCTCGGTGCGGTCCAACGCGATCTGAAGGTGTTCGAGCGAGATGCTGCTGAGTCCGATCCCACCGATGAGGCCCTCGTCGCGGGCCGCGATCATGGTGCTCAGCTGGCGGTTGAACAACTCGCGGTCGACCTCGTCGGCCGCGGATGGGTCATCACCGTGGATGCGCAGGTTGACGGCGGCCAGTTGGTCCACGCCGAGCTCGCGAAGGTTCACTTCGATGTCGGCACGCAGGTCGTCGGGTTGCGACGCCGGGATCCAGTTGCCCTTGCCGTCGCGGCGCGCACCGACCTTGCTCACCAGCGCGAGGTTGTCGCCGTACGGGTGCAGTGCCTCGCGAATGAGGGCGTTTGCGACGTCGGGACCGTAGAACTGGGCGGTGTCGATGTGGTTGACCCCGAGCTCGACGGCCCGCTTGAGCACGGCGATCGCCTGGTCGTGATCGCGCGGCGGCCCGAAGACGCCCGGCCCGGGGAGCTGCATCGCGCCGAAGCCGACACGATTGACGGTGAACTTGCCCAGCGTGAATGTGCTCATGGGTACAGCCAACCAAGAAAGGGACGCATTCAGTCCGAATGCGCCCCCTTGCTTGGTAGGTGATTACTCGGTCTCGCCGAGGATGCCGTAGATCTCGCGGCGGGCATTGTTGACGATGTCGACGATGCGCTGCTGCTGCTCGGGGCTCGCGGCGTGCGCGGACTGCGCGACCGCGCCCATCAGCTGACCGACCGAGCTGCGCAAACCGAGCGCGCCCGGGGCCTCATCCCTGGTGATCTCCTCCCACGGCGGGGTCTCGATCTTCTCGGCGGCGGCGCGGCCGGCGTCGGTGAGCTCGAACAGCTTCTTGCTGCCGTCACTCGCGGTGCCAACGATCAGGTCCTCGTCGACAAGCAGTTGCAGGGTCGGGTAGACCGAGCCGGGGCTGGGCTTCCAGAGGTCCTGGCTGCGTTCGGCGATCTCCTGGATCATCTCGTAGCCGTGCATCGGCCGCTCAGCGAGCAGCGTCAGGATGGCGGCGCGGACGTCGCCACGCCTGCCGCGGCCTCGACTGCGACCGCCGCCGCGCGGGCCGCGTCCGAAGCCGGGGCCGAAACCAGGACCGAAGCCGGGTCCACCGAAGCCGCGGCCGAAGCCGGGTCCGAAACCGCCGCGGAAGCCCCCGTCGAAGGGGCTTTCGACGTCTGCGTCGTGCTCGCGGATGGCGTCACGGAAGCCGCGCCGCGCTGCGCGTCGGTGTTCGTGGATGGCGCGACGGTCGACGGGTGAGAACCCGAAGCCGAAGCCGCCTGCGTGGGGTCGACCCTCGAAGGGGCCGTTGGGGGGTGTGAATGGGGTGTTCATCTGATTTTCTCCTTCGGCAGGAAACGCCGAATGCGCTTCCGATACGTTGACGATATATCGGAAACTATCGCGATGCAACCATTAATTCAAACGATCGTCTGGAGCTAAGGCGCCTGCCGCTCGTCGATGGCCGTGACCAGCGACCGGGCCCAGTCACCTTCCAGCGCCGCGATCCGGAGGCCGTACTCCAAGGCCGCGCCGCCGTAGAACTCGGCATCGACCTCGCCCCACGGCTGCAGCGAGTCGCGTAGGAGCGTCAAGCGGGCGAACTCGTCGTCCGCACGCGCGGCATAGGCTGCCATGTACTCGCGGGCCTGATCAGGGGACACTTCGCCGAGGAGGAACACCCGCAGCAGGGCAGCGCTACGGTAGGGCGGGTCGTCCTGCGGATCGGCTATCCAGCGGGCGAGTTCAGCCCGGCCGGCGTCGGTGACGCGGTATTCCTTGCGGCCCCGCGGCCCGATGTCCGCGACTTCGATCAGCCCGTCCGCGGCCAGTTTGTTCAGCTCCCCGTAGAGCTGGCTCTGGGTCGCAGGCCACACGTTGGCCATGGACTTCTCGAACCGTCGCAGCAGGTCGTACCCGCTGCCTGGATGCTGGGCCAAGAGGCCGAGCGCCGCAAACCGAAGACTCACGGCTGCATTGTATGGCGCGACATGTCACAACTGGAACGTCAGGCCGTGAGCGTGTGTCGAACTCGCCGAACGTGACGCCGGCGCGAGATCAGGCCCGGATTCTCGCAGTGGTGTCACGCTCGACGCGAGAACGTAGGCGGGTGAGTCAGGCCTCGACCATCGCCTCGACCTCGACGAGCGGCGTCATCTTCCACGCGCCGCGAGTGGCCAGTAGGTAGTACAGGACGAAGGCCACGCCGCAGCCGATGAACCAGCTGTACTGCGCAGCGCCCGCCATTCCGAAGACGACGCCCCCGAGCAGGACGGGGAGCACGGCCAGGATCGCGCCCACCAACGTCGCGACGACGGCGACGGGGTTGTATCCGCCCTGGTACCAGTAGTTGGAGGTCTTGGCCATGGTG
>NZ_JBOGDD010000737.1:0-1560 GCF_050701675.1 Mycobacterium sp.
CGGTCACGTCGTCGCCCTGGCTCACGTGGGCGGTGAAGCCCTCTCCATTGAGCGCCACGGTGTCCAGACCGAGGTGGACCAGAACGCCCACGTTGTCCGGAGTCATCACGATGTAGGCGTGCGGAAGGAGTTTCAAGAGTTTGCCGCTGACCGGGGCGATCGCCTCGACCACCCCGCGGGGCGGGTCGATGGCCGCGCCGTAGCCCACCATGCCTTGGGAGAACACGGGGTCGGGGACGTCCTGAAGCGGTACTGCACGTCCTGCAACCGGGGCGAGGACCTTCGTCGTGCTCACTGTCGTGACTCCTTCGTTGGTGCGTCCCACAATACGAGCGTGGCGGCAAGACGGTCTCGTGTTCACGGGTTCTCGTCTAAGCTTCCGCTCAGCTTCGGCCAGCCGGCGACCTTCGCGGCAGAGGGAGGACCCCCGAAATGAGCGATACCACGAAATCTCAAGGAGCGCAGCAGAAGTCGGGCCTACGAATTCCCGGCTTCGCTCAGCTTCAGCGGCTGGGCAAGAGCCTCATGCTGCCCATCGCCGTGCTGCCAGCGGCGGGAATTCTGTTGCGCCTCGGCCAGGATGACCTGCTGGGCCGGATCAAGGCCCCGGTCATCGGGCCGTTCTTCCAGGCGATGAGCGCGGCGGGTGACGCGATCTTCACCAACCTGCCCCTGTTGTTCGCCGTCGGCGTGGCCATCGGATTCGCCAAGAAGGCGGACGGCTCGACCGCGCTGGCCGCGGTCGTCGGCTACCTGGTGGTGCAGGCCGTCTTCAAGACCATGTCGCCGATCGTTCTCGCCGGCGAGGTCGACAAGGCGGGCGACCAGGCGCAGATCAACTACAGCGTGTTCGCCGGAATCGTGGTGGGGCTGCTGACCGCATGGCTGTTCGACAGGTACCACACCATCCAATTGCCCTCGTATCTCGGCTTCTTCGGGGGTAGGCGCTTCGTCCCGATCGTGGTGTCGCTGGCCTGCCTGTTCCTGGCCTTCGCGATGAGTTACTGCTACCCGCTGTTCGACGCCGGACTGACGGGCCTCGGCAGGTTCATCGGCGGCTCCGGGGCCATCGGCGCATTCATCTACGGGTTCGCCAACCGCATGCTGATCCCGCTCGGTCTGCACCACATCGTGAACTCGTACGTCTGGTTCATCTACGGCGACTACCAGACGCCCGCCGGGACGGTCGCCACCGGTGAGCTCACGCGATTCGCCGCAGGCGACCCGAGCGCGGGACTGCTCACGTCGGGCTTCTACCCGATTCTGATGTTCGGGTTGCCCGCTGCCGCTCTTGCGATGATCCACGTGGCGAACAAGAAGCAGCGCAAGGTCGCGGTCGGCATTCTGACGGCGGCTGCGCTGACCGCGTTCCTGACGGGCGTCACCGAACCTCTCGAGTTCGCGTTCATGTTCGTGGCGTTCCCGCTGTACGTCATCCACGCGTTGTTGACGGGGCTGTCCCTGGCGATCGCCTACCTGCTGGACATCCACCTCGGGTTCTCGTTCTCCGCGGGGCTGATCGATCTTCTGCTCTACGGCACGGCGCCTGCGGCCAAGAAC
>NZ_JBOGDD010000738.1:0-7903 GCF_050701675.1 Mycobacterium sp.
CCACGGGCACCGGTGCCACGGTGGATGGCCTGATCGGCGATGGACTCCAACGCGTCGGGGGTGAACTCCAACTCGACACCGTCCATCTCGAACAGCCGAGCGTACTGCTTGACCAACGCGTTCTTCGGCTGCGAAAGGATGGTGACCAGAGATTCCTTGTCCAGGTTGGTCACCGACGCCACGACCGGCAGACGGCCGATGAACTCCGGTATCAAGCCGAACTTGATCAGGTCCTCGGGCATGACCTCGGCGAAGTGGTCCTGCGTGTCGATCTCCGCCTTCGAGCGGACCTCGGCACCGAAGCCGAGACCGCGCTTGCCGACGCGGTCGGACACGATCCTCTCCAGACCGGCGAACGCACCCGCCACGATGAACAACACGTTGGTGGTGTCGATCTGGATGAACTCCTGATGCGGGTGCTTGCGGCCGCCCTGCGGCGGAACCGAGGCCTGCGTGCCTTCGAGGATCTTCAGCAGCGCCTGCTGGACACCTTCACCGGAGACGTCGCGCGTGATCGACGGGTTCTCGCTCTTGCGGGCGATCTTGTCGACCTCGTCGATGTAGATGATGCCGGTCTCGGCGCGCTTGACGTCGTAGTCGGCTGCCTGGATGAGCTTGAGCAGAATGTTCTCGACGTCCTCACCGACGTAGCCGGCCTCGGTCAGCGCCGTGGCGTCGGCGATCGCAAAGGGGACGTTGAGCATCTTGGCGAGCGTCTGCGCCAGGTAGGTCTTGCCGCAGCCGGTGGGACCGAGCATCAAGATGTTGGACTTGGCCAGTTCAACGGGCTCGGCGCGTGAGTCGCGTGACTTCTCCTGAGCCTGGATTCGCTTGTAGTGGTTGTAGACCGCGACGGCCAGCGTGCGCTTGGCGGTGTCCTGACCGATGACGTAGCCCTCGAGGAATTCGCGAATCTCCGCGGGCTTGGGCAGCTCGTCGAGTTTGACGTCGTCGGCGTCGGCGAGTTCCTCTTCGATGATCTCGTTGCAGAGGTCGATGCACTCGTCGCAGATGTACACGCCGGGGCCCGCAATGAGTTTCTTGACCTGCTTTTGGCTCTTTCCACAGAACGAGCACTTCAGCAGGTCGCCGCCGTCTCCGATGCGCGCCATTGTTCCTGCGGCCCTACTTTCCTGATCGCCGTCGGTATGTCCCGGTTTGGTGGATCACCTCGGGTGTGCTCCCGACGCTACCCGTATGTTCTGGCACCGTGCGACCGATAAAGCCGAATAGCGCCGTTGATATTTGCCTGCGTTGATGGAGAACATATCCCCTGCCAACGCCGGTGGCCCGCCGCAACGCGCCCCTCACCGCTGGCGTGTCGTCGTCGCAACCGTTCTGAGACCACGGTACCCACGCCGACCGCGGAGCGGTTTCGGAACAAACCCCGATCACGGCGCGACGGGTCAAGCCGGCTGTGCAGACAGTTTGCGGTACTCCAGGACGGTGTCGATGATTCCGTATACCTTGGCTTCCGCCGCGGTGAGGATCTTGTCGCGATCGGTGTCCTTGCGGATGACCGCGGCGTCCTTGCCGGTGTGACGGGCCAGCGTCGTATCCATCAGCGTGCGCATGCGCTCGATCTCGGCGGCCTGGATCTCCAGGTCGGAGACCTGACCCTGGATGGCTCCGCCGACGGCGGGCTGGTGGATCAGAATCCGCGCGTTGGGCAGCGCCAGCCGCTTGCCGGGCGTGCCGGCCGCGAGCAGCACCGCGGCGGCCGATGCGGCCTGACCGAGGCACACCGTCTGGATGTCGGCCCGCACGTACTGCATGGTGTCGTAGATCGCCATCAGCGAGGTGAATGAGCCGCCGGGCGAGTTGATGTACATGGTGATGTCGCGGTCGGGATCGAGCGACTCCAGCACCAGAAGCTGCGCCATGATGTCGTTCGCCGAGGCGTCGTCCACCTGCACGCCGAGGAAGATGATGCGCTCCTCGAACAGCTTGTTGTACGGGTTGGACTCCTTCATGCCGAAGCTGGAGTGCTCGATGAACGACGGAAGGATGTAGCGCGCCTGAGGTTGCGTCATGAGGCACTCCCGTTGAAGTTGGCGTGGGTGATGATGTGGTCGACGAAGCCGTATTCGAGCGCCTCGGGCGCCGTGAACCAACGGTCGCGGTCCGCGTCGGTCTCGATGCGGTCGAGCGTCTGACCGGTGAACTCGGCGTTGAGCCGGTTCATTTCCTTCTTGGTCAGCGCGAACTGCTCGGCCTGGATCGCGATGTCCGCCGCGCTACCGCCGATGCCGGCACTCGGCTGGTGCATCATGATGCGCGCGTGCGGCAGCGCGTAGCGCTTGCCCCTGGTGCCTGCGGCGAGGAGGAACTCGCCCATCGACGCGGCCAGACCCATCGCGTACGTCGCGACGTCGCACGGCGCGAGCACCATCGTGTCGTAGATCGCCATGCCCGCGGTGACGGAGCCACCGGGCGAGTTGATGTAGAGGTTGATGTCCTTGGTGGGGTCCTCGGCCGACAGCAGCAGAATCTGTGCGCAGAGCCGGTTGGCGATGTCGTCGTCGACCTGGGTTCCCAGGAAGATGATCCGCTCGGCCAGCAACCGCTCATAGACGGAGTCGATGAGGTTGAGCCCCGACGCGCCCGAACGCATGTCAGTCACGACTGATTTACCTGCTTTCTCGAGTTTGCGTACTCGTTCACTGACACTAACGAAACCTGCGCGGCGAGCACTCCCCGGCGGGCGCGCGTTCGCTCACAGCGTCACTTGGCCTCGTCGGCCTCAGCCTCGTCGTCGGCGTCCTCATCGACCTCGTCGGCGACGGCTTCCTCGGCGTCTGGCGCCGGTGTGGCCGGGCCGAAGAACTCCGTCGTGTCCACCTCGTTGCCCTCGGTGTCGGTGACGGTGGCGCCGTGCACCAGCGCCGCGATGGTCAGGCCGCGACGGACGTCGGCGAACATGGCGGGTAGCTGGTTGTTCTGCTGCAGGACCTGCAGAAGCTGCTGCGGTTCGATGCCGTACTGACGCGACATCAGCACCAGGCGCTCGGTGATGTCGTTCTGGCCGACCTGGATGTCCAATTCGTCGGCGATGGTGTCCATCAGCAGCTGGGTCTTGACGGCCTTCTCGGCGTTCGACCGGTTGTCGGCGTCGAACTCCTCGCGGCTGCTGCCCTCCTCGACGAGGGCCTCTTCGAACTTCGCCTCGTCGTGGTCCAGGCCGTGGATCGCGTTGTGGACGGTGTCGTCGACCTGAGCCTGAACGATGGCCTCCGGCAGCGGCACCTCGACCTGCTCGAGCAGGGTCTCGAGCGCCTTGTCCCGGATCTGCTCGGCCTGACCGATGCGCTTGGTCTGGCGCACCTGATCGACCAGGCTCTCCTTGAGCTCCTCGATCGTGTCGAATTCGCTTGCCAGCTGGGCGAATTCGTCGTCGGGCTCGGGAAGCTCGCGCTCCTTGATCGACTTGACGGTGACCGTGACCTGGGCCTCCTGGCCGGCGTGGTCGCCAGCGACCAGCTTGGTCGGGAACACGCGCGTCTCATCGGCCTTCAGACCCTTGATGGCGTCGTCTAGACCCTCGATGAGCTGACCCGAGCCGACCTCGTGGGATAGGCCCTCGGTCTTGGCCTCGGCAACGTCCTCGCCGTCGACGGTCGCGGACAGGTCGATCGAGACGAAGTCGCCCTCCTCGGCGGCCCGCTCGACGCCCGTCAACGTGCCGAAGCGGGCACGAAGGTTCTGTAGCTCGACGTCGACCTCTTCGTCGGACACCTCGATGGGGTCGACCGTGAACGCCAGCGCCGACAGGTCGGGCAGCGTGATCTCGGGCCGGACGTCGACCTCGGCGGTGAACGTCAGGTCGGCGCCGTACTCCTTGTTGGTGACCTCGATCTCGGGCTGCCCGAGCGGCTGCACTTCCGAGCTGGCAACGGCCTCGCTATAGCGCGCGGGTACGGCCTCGCCGACCACCTGGTCAAGCATCGCCTGCTTGTCGATGCGCGATTCCAGCAGCTTCACGGGAACCTTGCCCGGCCGGAACCCTGGCATGCGGATCGTCTTGGCCAGCTCCTTGAACGCCTGGTCGAAGTCGCCCTGCAGTTCAGTGAAGGGCACCTCCACGTTGATGCGAACCCTGGTCGGGCTCAACTTCTCGACGGTGCTCTTCACGGCGTTGCTCCTTGCATGTCTGTGTCTTCGTCGACGTGGTGTCGTTTGTCCGGTCGGGGTGACAGGATTTGAACCTGCGGCCTTCCGCTCCCAAAGCGGATGCGCTACCAAGCTGCGCTACACCCCGTGCTTCACTGCCGTCGGAATACTACGGGCTGACCTCGCAACGCCATCAATTGGATTTGAATACGGCGGCGCCGGTACAGTCTCCCATGCAGTGCTAACGCGGGCGTAGCTCAATGGTAGAGCCCTAGTCTTCCAAACTAGCTACGCGGGTTCGATTCCCGTCGCCCGCTCCATGGACCGCGCCAAGACTTCGGTCTACAGGTGCGCGAGCTTGGTCTTCCGGCGATAGGCCAGGTACGCCTTCACCGGGCCGAGCCCGAGGTTGGGGTTCACCAGATGCTTGTTTCACTCGGAAGTACCTGGCGGCGACTCAGATCCAGCAAATTGTCAATAGTTTGCTGATTGTGCGATGGGCCCGTCTCGTCGCTGACGTCGAGCGCCGCGGAGGCGGCGCGGCCAACCCACCTCGACGGCTTCCGGCAAGCGCAACTCTGCAGCCTCCCTTACGGCGCGGCCTTGGCGTTCGACCGCGGAAGGGCTCCTGGTAACCCCCTGCGGACTCGGGCAACGGACGGTACCGCGACCACAACGACGCATCATGTGTCGGATATGGCAAATTCGTAGTGAACTCTGATGATGTTGCCCGCTTAGAAAGGTTCATGCGGCGACGCGTCGTTCTCGCAACTTGCTGGGGGCATCGGTTCAGGCCATGTGACGTGCTACTTCAGAACCATTGGAAAGTTTCAGCGAAGATCTATCCAAAGCTTGGAGAACGGTGTATACCTACTGGCAGCGATGTCAATCGCTAGCTACATGTCATCGATATGCATTTTCAGACAACTTTTGACTCGTCGGGGAGGACCGTCAGATGAGAACCGCAATGCTCACCGCCGCCATGGCCGCAGGCGTGCTAGTCGCGCCAAACGTCGTTCCCCTCGACCCACTCGACCATGCGGCACCAGCGGGGCAAAGCAGCCCCGCAACACCTGTCAAGACGGTGAGTGGATCGGTCGAGTTGGCGCGATTCGCCCAATCGGTGTCTGGCGCCCGCTTCGCGTCGACGCCGAGCTTCGTGGCGACACCTGGCATGAGCGCACCGGTCGTCGTCGTGTTCATCCGCAGTGCCGAGCCTGGCAGAGCAGCATGGGGTGGCGGTAACACCGGTGACACGTCCGGCGGCAGCACCGGTGGCAACGGCCACGGTGGCAGCCCCGGCTACTCGCAATCCTTCGGACCCACCGCGTTCGCGACCAGCGGACTGCAGACCGGCGGAACGGGGCAACCGGGCCAGTCAGCGGCACCGGCTGCAGGCGGCGAGGTGCGGGCAGCCTTGTACACCCCCACCGGCGCGTTCCTCGGACTCATCGGCCCCGGAGGCCTACTGATCGGCAACGGCATCGACGGCGCCCCCGGACAAGCGGGCGGCAACGGCGGCCTGTTGTGGGGCAACGGCGGTGCCGGCGGTGCGGCCTACATCGATGAGAGCGGCGTCTTCCACGCTGCCGGAATCGGTGGCAGCGCAGGACTCATCGGTAACGGTGGCGCTGGCGGACAGGGTTTGAGTGCCACCTACGACACGACCACGGGTGCGTTGATTCACGAAGCGAGCGCAGGCGGCAACGGCGGCAACGGCGGCCTCCTGATCGGAAGCGGAGGTGCCGGCGGCTGGGGCGGCAACGCCACGGGCGTCGGCGACGTCCGTGCCGCCGATGGCGGCGCAGGCGGCAGTGGTGGCTTCCTGGCGGGCAACGGCGGCGCAGGCGGTCTCGGTGGCCTCGCTGAATCCGAGACGGGGGACGCGACCTCCGGCAACGGCGGCAAGGGCGGGTCCGCAGGTCTTCTTGGCGACGGCGGCGGCGGCGGCAGGGGCGGCGACGCCATCACGCACGGCGATGCGATCACCGTCGCAGGCAATGGCGGTGAAGGCGGCGTGGCGGTCACCGGCCAGGGTGGCGAAGGCGGCCACGGTGGCGACGCGACCGGCTGGGATGCCTCCGGCGGCGGAACCGGCGAGCCGACGTACGGCTCCAACGGTGGCGCCGGTGGCAATGGTGGCGGATCGGTGATCGGCCATGGCGGCGCTGGAGGACACGGCGGTGAAGCGGTTACCGACGATGGAACCGCAGGTGGCGGAGCCGGCGGTAACGGCGGCGGAACGATCGCTGGCTCCACCGGCGCTGGAGGCAACGGCGGCGAGGCCCAGGCCGACGAAGGGTCTGCCACCGGCGGCCACGGCGGCCGCGGCGGACCCGGGGTTCTCCGGGGTGGCGGCGGCGCAGGCGGAGTCGGCGGTGAGGCCCACGCGAAGGACGGGAAGTCGCAGGGCGGCTCCGGCGGCAAGGGCGGTAACGGCGGCTTCTTCTCGCCTGGCGGCCGCGGCGGCAACGGTAGCTCCGCGAAGGCGAATAACCCGTCGGATGCAAAGCCCGGCGACGGTGGCGAAGGCGGCGCGGGCGGACCCGGTGGCTCCAACGGTGAAAGCGGAAGTTCCGGATCTGACAGTTAACCGTCGAAGTTCCGAAACCCCGGTCGGACTGATGTTCCGGCCGGGGTTCGGCGTTTCAGGGTCCGTTCTCCGGCCTCCCTTACAGCGAGGGCTTGGCGTTCGACCAAGGCCGCGCGGCCTCGTAGTTCGCCGCGGCGCGCAGGACGGCGGCATCTGCTCGGTGCCGCCCGGCGATCTGCAGCCCGACGGGCTTGCCGTCGCTGGTGAAGCCCGCGGGGACGGTGATTGCCGGGGTCGTCGTCATGTTGTAGGGGTAGGTGAGCAACCAGCCGAGCAATTGGCGTTGTAGCGACTGGCCATCGAGCCACTCTGGAGCAAACCGATCGAGCGGAAAGGTGGGAGTCGCCAAGGTGGGACTGACCAGGATGTCGTAGGTCCGCATGAACTCACTGAACGTGTCCCACATCCTGCCACGGAACGCCTCTGCCCTGCCGATCTCGACCGCGGTCAGGGTTTCGGCCTGAGCGAAGATCTCAATGAGCTGGTCGTCAACCTGACCGCTCATCGTCTTCCAATCGAGCACGTCGTACTCGCACGAGTAGCCGGGAACCCACAAGCCCTTCCACATGGCTTCCTCGGGGTGCCCCCAATCGGGCGTGGCTTCTTCGACTACGGCGCCAAGGGATTCGAAGGCGCGCACCGCATCTGAGCACACCGCCACCACTTCGGGGTCGACATGGCCGAGGCCCAAGTCTGACGACCAGGCCACCCGCCACCCGGTGATGTCACCCTCGACGGCCCTCGCGTAGTCGACTCCGTCGTCCGGCACGCTGTTCGGGTCGGAGTCCGATGGGCCGGCCATGACCGAGAACATCAACGCCGCGTCAGCGACGGTGCGGGTGATCGGCCCGTGAAAGACGTGGGTGTAATGCCGTCCGTCGAGAAGGGTGTGCGGGATGCGGCCGAGCGAGGGTTTGAATCCGACCACGCCGCACATCGCCGACGGGATGCGCACCGAGCCCGCACCGTCCGCCCCCTCGGCCAACGGCCCGAGTCCAGAGGCCACCGCCGCGGCCGCTCCGCCACTGGAACCGCCTGCGGTGTGTCCGTGTTTCCACGGGTTGTGGGTGGGACCGTAGAGATGGCTGTCGGCGCCTCCGTAGTAGCCGAACTCCGGGGCGTTCGTCTTACCGAGAAACAGGCCGCCGGCTTCCTTCAACCGGGTCACGACGGTGGCATCGTGTGAGCCGACGGTTCCTG
>NZ_JBOGDD010000739.1:0-7615 GCF_050701675.1 Mycobacterium sp.
ATGTAGCCCTGGACGTTGGGCCACACGAAGGCCTCCGAGCCCCACAGCAAGCGGTCCGGGCCGACGTACATCATCGCCTTGCCGAGGCGCTTGAGCGCCTCGCGGGGCATGATGGGATAGATGTTGATCCACGCCGAAAGTGCAAGCCAGATATTGGGATTGCGTGAGGCGATGCTGATGGACTCATCGATGTACGGGTCACCAAGGTGGTGGATGATGAAGTTCAGATCCGGGAAGTCGAGCGCCGCTTGCTGCAGGTCGGTGGGGTGCATGTGTTCCATGCGCTCAGTGCCGAACGGGACACCCTTGTGGAACTGCACGTTGTTGATGCCGAGTTCAAGCGCCTTCTCCCACATGGGGTAGGCGATTTGGCGGTCATCGACTCTCCAGCTCAACGAATTGTCGTGCGCTTGATAGAACTTGAAACTGACTGCTCCCCATTCCTCGGTCTGACGGGTCATCTCGTTGAGCGCGCCGTCGAGGCCCTGGTACAGCGGGTCCACCCCGCCGCAGAACAAGACGCGGTCGGGATAGGCTTCCTTCAGTGCGTACTGCCGCCGAGCCGGCGAGAAACCGTCCTTCCACCAGCCGAAGAGCGGCACGGTCTGAGCCATGGCGATGTCGGTGTCGGACTCCTCGAAGAGGATTCGGCCGGCTTCTTCGACGCTCAGTTCCTGGTCGAAGAAGTGGTCGTTGGACGGATACTTCTTGTTGGAGAACAGGTCCCCCATGCCAATCAGGTTCTGCGCCGTCTTGACGCCCTGCGGGTTCAGGTTGTCGGGCTTGTTGTCGTACATGTGGACGACGTTGTCGAAGATGAACATTCCATCACGCATGATTGTGGTGACCTCTCCTGGTGGGCTGTTTACTAATGAGTGATTCGGGGCTAGCTGTGAGAACCCAACCGAAAACCCTCGCGGATCGCGGGGACCGTGCGGGCGAGATCGGTGATCGGCAAACCGTGGGTGGGCCCGATCAGTTGGACGCCGAGCCTGTCGAGTAACGAATCGAGTTCTGACAGATAGGGTTCGACGTCGGTGAGCCGGGTCCAATACAGCGCGAGTTCGGCGAACAACGCAGTCATGTCGGGCAGGTCGAGCGAGGTGGCCTCCTCGGCGACGAGCCCGCAGTGGCCGTCGGTGTGATAATGGCTGTAGGCGAAGCCGTCGCCCGGGAACAGCGCCGCACTCTGATCGTCGAAGCCCCAGTAGGTGGGCATGAGATCCCGGATGACGCCGGGGACGATGCTGAACTCCCTGCCGCCCAGGTCGTAGTTCAGGGTCGCGGCCGTTGGTACGTGGATGCGGTCGGCGAACTGCGGGAAGACCAGGTGAAGGTCCTGGACGCCGCCGATGGCGATTGCGGTCGGGTACTTGGCGAGCAATCGCCCGACACCACCGGCATGCGGTGTTTCGGGATGGGTCGAAAAGACGTACTCGACGGGTGGCACCAGATGGGTGAGCTCGTCCAGCTGGCTCTCGATCAGGTCGATGTCACCTGGAAAGCCGGTCTCCACTATGAGCGAGCTGTTGTCGCCGGCGATGACGTACACGGAGTTGTAGGAGTGGAACACCTGCCCCTTGTATGGCTGACGAAGACAACCGCCGAGCCAGAACAGTCCAGGAGCGAGCTGACGGGGCAACGGAAGTGGTCCAATGGCATGCGGTGTATCGACCAGTCGGGGAGAAATCGTCACGACGGGACCCGCGCCATCGAGGGGGCGGCGGTCGACGAGGTGGCGAGGTCGCGAAGTACCCGTTTGTAGACGTCGACGGTTCGTCGTACCGCCGGGCCCTCGATGAGGGAGCCGTAGGCGGGTGCGATGCGTTCGACGTGGAACCCGGCGAACACGTCGTCCAGCCAGTCGACGATCACGTCCGTGCGCGCCCCCGCCAACCACCAGTAGCGAGTCTCGATCAGGTAGTCGCGGAGCGTGTCTGCGGTGACGTCGGCGGCTTGATCACCAGGGAGATGGCCGAATGCGTCGGAGGTGAACATGGTGCGCGAGAGCGGGTCGAAGAGCCAGTGCGTCGTCAACAATCGCAACGCGGGTTGAAGCACCGAGATGATCCGGGACGGATTGTCGAGAAAGGTGATGGGGTCCTGTCGCACCACCGAGTAGGGAACGTTCACGGCGTTGCCCTCCAACCTCCGGTCAGGACGGAAGCCGAACCAGCTCATCCCTTGGGACTGAGCGCCGAATACGGTGGTGACGTTGAAGTTCGTCGCGACGGGGATGACGTTGCAGACGGAGTCGAATTCGCTTTGGCGTAACGCGAATACGCCGAGCCGGTGATCGTCGGGAAGCTGCTCGTCGAGCCACTTCAGGACGTCCGGTTCGTGTGCGCTGTAACCGGTGTCGATCAGCAGAGCGGCGGGTCCGTCGCGGAGAAGGTACACGTTCACGACCGCCTCGCCACGCTGCGTGGCGGGGTAGGCGGCGATGCGGCCGTCCAGGTCGATCGGTAGGCGGAGCACGCTGACCGCTCCGTCGGCGAACGTGAAACTCGTTGACTGCACTGGTGTTATCGCTCTCTGACGTCCCGTGGGCCCTGCGTGGCTGTGAGGTAGATCATCCACGCGGGACGAGGCGATGTCTGTCAACTGTTTGACAGAGAGAAGAGAAACTTCGGTCGATCTACGGGCCAAGGCCCTCGGTAGCGATCTGGGCGAGACGACTCTGATCGACTACGTCGATGTGGCCGCGCCGCAGGGCAATTACGCCGGCTTGCTGAAGCTTGTTCAGCGCATAGGTGACGGAGACCCTGGTGCGGCCGGTCGCCGATGCAATCGTCTGGTGGGTGAGATCGAGAAGCGCTCGCGCTTCATCGGCGACGTCGGACTGCTTGGCCTCGGTATGGAAGGCCTCCAACAGGGCGGCGACCAGCGCGGTCGTGTCGCGGAACGTCGCCGCCTCGAGTTGGTCGATGAGGGTGCTGATCTTTCCGTACGCCCATCCGAGTAACGACATGAGGACATCCGGGTCGGACGCGCATGCCCTGCGCAGTTCCGCTTGGGGGAGTCTGGTCGCCTCGACGGCCGAGATGGCATGGACTTGAACACCGAGGGGCACTTCGGAGACGTTTCCGAAGGTGATGAAGTCGCCGATCACTGACCCCGCTGAACCGTAGAACAGCAATCGCTCCCGTCCGCTGGCCGTGAGGATCGAGATTCGGATCACGCCCGACGTGATCAAGTAGGCGTTGTCCTTGAGTTGCTCGACGTCGGCGATACACGCATCCGGCGCGAAGCTCACCGGCCGTCCCCGAACGAAGTAGCGCGTGAGATCGAGGTCGCCGGTGCTCAGAAACGGTTTCATCGACGACCGCCTCCTACGGTGCGGCAAGCCGGGTGACTTGTCGCACCGAGCGTCCCACGCCGCGGCCACCGCCCACTGCATTTCGGCGCGTTGCACGGCGTGGTGCGCGGGTACCTCTACCGCGCCTCGCCCGAGACCGGATGTGCTGCCGGTTGAGCCCCGTCGCCGGACCCCCGTAGCGCGAGCTCCGCGCGTTGCGCGATCTGGCCGAGGCTGGGGAACAGCGAGCGGAAGACGATGGGGACGACGCCGGCGACGAGGAGCATGCCGGCGAAGAACACTGTCGCTCGGCCGAATTCGTGTGCATCGCCTGCGAGAATGCCGGTGAGGTACGGACCCAGGAATCCCCCAAGGTTGCCGATGCTGTTGATCAACGCGATGCCGCCTGCCGCGGCGGTTGCGGACAGGACGCTCATCGGTGATGCCCAGAACAGCGCGATGTACGTCAGTGCGCAGGCCACCGCGACGCATAGCGCTGCGAAGGCCACGACATGTGACGAGATCAGCAGGCTCAGCACCAGAGCCAGCCCCGACACGACACCGAGTGCGGCGAGGTGCCAGCGTCGATCGCCCGACTTGTCTTGCGTGCGGCCAAGAACCGTCATGGTGATCATCGCGATGACGAAGGGTATGGCGGCAAGAAGGCCGTTCTCCAGTGGCGACAGGGAGGCGAATCCCTTCTGGATGATCTGTGGGAGCCAGAAGAAGATGCCGAAGTAGCCAACGCAGATGCCCAGGTAGGCGACGCTATAGACCCACACCGGCCACGTCTTGATTGCGTGGAGGAAGCTTGCGCTGCTGTGCGGATCGAGGGTCTGCGCCTTGCGCTCGAGATCGAGAGTCTGCAGTAGGGCGTCGCGCTCGGGAACGGGAAGCCATTTCGCCTCCTGCGGACCGGTCGGCACCACACGCGTCCACACCAACGCAAAGACGATGGTTGCGCCGCCGCACATGATGAACAGCCACTGCCAGCCGTCCAGGCCGAGCCATCGCATCCCGAGCAGCAGGCCCGCCAGCGGGCCGCCGATCATGCCTGCCAGCGGTACCGCGAGCAACGTCAACGCCAGTGCGCGTCCGCGCTGGGCAGAGGGCAACCACAACGTGATGGTGAAGATGACCCCCGGAGTGAATCCGCCCTCGAACACTCCCATCAAGAACCGGAGTGCAATGAGGGTTTCGGCGTTCGGCACGAACGCTTGCAGCGTGGTGACGACCCCCCAGCCAAAGACGATCGCGCCGATCCACTTGGTGGCACCGACCCGCTGGAGAGCGAGATTGCTCGGCACTTCGAAGATGGAGTACCCGACGAAGAAGATCCCTGCCGCCAAGCCGAACATCTCGGCGGAGATCCCCAGCGTCTCGTTTATCTGTAGTGCGGCGTAGGAGATGCTCGATCTGTCGATGTTCATGAGCATCTGCCCGATCAAGAACATGGGCAGCAGCCTGCGGCTGATGATCCGAAACGCGCTATCCGCGTAACTGAGCGGGGCGGTCATGACGGTGCCTTTCTTGCGGGGACCCCCGATGAGCTCGGTCGGGTGTCGCTGTCGGCATGGCCGATGGGGTCGACGACTAGCTTGCCCGGTCTTGCGATCGCAGCCAGACGGGGTCGGATGACCTCTTCACTGGATAGGGCGGGCTGTCTGACATTTCTTCGATTGTATGCATTGACTGTGATCAAAGTAACGCAATGATTCACCCGTGGTCAACGGTCGTTGGGCAATCGGGGGTGCGGAACATAGATTTCGCGAGGTAAGCACACGAGACTGCAGTTGGCAGAACAGTGGTTTTGGTGGGTTTCCGAGCTGGGGAAGGAAACGGCCGGGTCATCGTCCGGCGCTGCGCCTGGGCTGAGTTGATGACACTCGAAGGGATCAATGCATACAATCTGACCTCATTGGCTTGGAAAGCGTGGTCCCGTACCGCGTGAGCAGCTCGCACCCGGCCGTACGCATCAACGCCAAAGGAGAGCGACCGTGACCACGTCATCTGTGCCCACCCGTCATTCCGCCAGCACGGTGGGCCCGCTCAATGGAGTCCGCGTTCTCGAGGCGGGGTCGCTGATCGCCGGACCGTTTTGTGGGCAATTGTTGGGTGACTTCGGTGCGGAGGTGATCAAGATCGAGGACCCGGGCGTCGGTGACCCGATGCGCGAATGGGGTTCCCAGAAGCTGCAAGGTCTTTCGTTGTCCTGGCCGATCATCGCCCGCAACAAGAAGTCGGTGACGTGCAACCTGCGCACCGAGGCGGGCCAGGACATTCTGCGGAGGTTGGTCGCCGAGTCGGATGTGCTGATCGAGAACTTTCGGCCGGGCACCTTCGAGAAGTGGGGCCTCGGCTACGAGGTATTGCGCGCCATCAACCCGAGGCTGGTATTCGTCCGGGTCACTGGTTACGGGCAGTCGGGCCCGTACTCGCAACGAGCAGGCTTTGGCTCCATCGGCGAGGCGATGGGCGGTATCCGGCACCTCACCGGAGAGGCAGAGGAAAAGCCTTCCCGCATCGGCGTCTCGCTCGGCGATTCGCTGGCTGGCACGTTCGCGGCGTTGGGTGCGGTCCTCGCGCTGTTCGGCCGGGGAACCACGGGCGAAGGCCAAGTCGTCGATTCCGCCATCTACGAAGCCGTTCTGGCACTGATGGAATCGACGATTCCGGAGTGGGTGCTCGCGGGCGTGCAGAGGCAGCGCACCGGATCCGTTCTGCCGGGAGTCGCTCCCAGCAATGTCTACCCCACTGGCGATGGTCGCGACATCCTCATCGCCGCCAACCGTGACACCGTCTTCAACCGACTCTGCGACGTGATGGAGGAACACCACCTCAAGGACGACCCGCGGTTCAGCACCCATGCCGCCCGCGGTCGCAACATGGACGAAATCGATCAGCTCATTTCCAAGTGGACCACGCAAGGCACCGCCGAGCAGCTGCTGGAACGTCTCCACGACGGTGGCGTTCCCGCCGGTCCGATCTACACCGCGGAGGACATGGTTCGCGATCCGCACTTCGCCGCACGCGAGGCGATCATCACCATGCAGCACGACGTACTCGGCTCGTTCCCCATGCAGAACGTGGCCCCGCGACTGTCGTCGACGCCGGGCAGCGTCAGGACGATCGGGCCGAAGTTGGGGCAGCACAACGACGAGGTGTACCGGGGCCTGTTGCACATGGACGACCAGACCCTCGTGCGGCTCGATGCCGAGGGAGTCGTGTGATGCACCCCGATGTCATCATCAGCGAAGTCGGGCCTCGGGATGGACTCCAGAACGAGCCAGAGACTGTCAAACCTTCGCAACGCGGTGAGCTCATCACCCGGTTGGTCGATACCGGGCTGCGCCGCATCGAAGCCGTCAGCTTCGTCCGAGACGACGTGGTGCCGCAGATGGCAGGCGCGGAGGCCGTTCTCGACGAGGTAGCTCCAACCGATCGCGTCGACTTCCTTGGCCTGGTCTTGAACCAGCGTGGCCTCGGCCGCTGTCAGACGACGATGTGCAGACCGAATCTCACACTGTGCGTGACGGATACCTTCAACCAACGCAATCAGCGGGCTACGGTCTCCGAGTCGTTGGCACAGGTCGCAGGGATGGCCGCGGCAGCGCATCGAAACGGGCAGCGGGTCACCGTGACACTGGCGGCGAGTTTCGGATGCCCCTTCGAAGGGGCGGTGTCAACCTCACACGTCATGCGGATCGCGGAAGGGGTCGCGGCCGCCGGCGCCGACGAGATCGTCTTCGCCGACACCATCGGGGTGGCGACCCCCTCGCAGATTCGATCGACGGTGAAGGCCGCTCTAGGTCTGCACGTACCGGTGGGGCTGCATCTTCACAACACGCGAAACACCGGCTATGTCAACGCCTTCGCCGGGATTGAAGCAGGTGCAACGATTCTCGACAGTTCGGTAGGCGGCATCGGCGGATGCCCGTTCGCCCCTGGGGCGACGGGAAACATTGCGACGGAAGACCTTCTGTACCTGCTCGACCAGGAAGGCGTCCAGACCGGAGTCGACATCCACCGCGTCATCGAGGTGAGCCATTGGCTGGGTTCGATTCTGGGGCGTCGGCTGCCCGGCCAGCTTCACTCGGTGGGGGTCGGAGCTTCCTATCAAGGCTTGGCCGTCTAGTTCTCGGAGGCAGGCCGGGTTGACATCAACGCTGCGCGCGCGGCGAGGACGTGGGCCTTGGTGACTGCCGCCACCCAATCGCGGTCGCCGGCTCTCATCGCCGCGACGATTTCCCGATGGTGACCGCGGCTGCGGTCGAGATCCTCGCGCGAGTATCGGAGAAACGACGCCCTTACCAGGGG
>NZ_JBOGDD010000740.1:0-3556 GCF_050701675.1 Mycobacterium sp.
TCCCAGGGATGATCGAGGAGGACGACGACCGTCCCATCGAGATGAAGCCGAAGCTGGACGTGCTCGACTACTGGTCGATCATCAGGCCGGAGCTGCCGGACATGAACGGCCTCTGCACCCAGGTGACCTCATTCCTCGACCAGCCCGCCCTCGGACGGCGACTCGCCGACCTGCAGGAGGCCGGGTTCGACGGCATCGCGTTCGTCGGCGTGCCGCGCACCATGGCTGACGGCGAGGGTGCAGGCGTCGCGCCCACCGACGCCCTGTCGATCTACGCCGACGTCGTGCCCAACCGTGGCGCCATCCTGATCCCCACCCGCGACGGTGAACGGGGCAGGTTCAACTTCAAGTGCGATCAGGGCGCGACCTACGGCCTGACCCAGCTGCTGTACTCGGATGCGATCGTCGACTTCCTCGCGGAGTTCGCCAAGACGACCGACCACCGTCCCGACATTCTGCTGTCGTTCGGGTTCGTCCCGAAGATGGAGGCCAAGGTCGGGCTGATCAACTGGCTGATCCAGGACCCTGGCAACGCCGCGGTCGCCGCCGAGCAGGACTTCGTCAAGGAGCTGGCGGCCGCCGAGCCTGCGGACAAGCGCAAGCAGTTGGTCGACCTCTACAAGCGGGTGATCGACGGGGTCGGGGACCTGGGCTTCCCGCTGAGCATCCACTTCGAGGCGACCTACGGCGTCTCCCGGCCTGCCTTCGACACCTTCGCCGAGATGCTCGAGTACTGGTCGCCGGACCGCTAGCCCGCCCGCCGCCTATCGTTGCCGGAGTGTCCGAACCGTCCCGCGACGAGGTGCGCGAGCTGCGTGCCCGCCTCGATGACCTGACGATCCGCGACGCCGACCGCCTTCGTCGCCGCCTCCGTGGCCTGCGGGGGAGTGATCCCGCCGCGATGGAGAAGCTCGCCGCACAATTCACGTCGGCCGAAGCCCTCGTCGCCACCCGCACGGCAGCCGTCCCGCCGATCACCTACCCCGACCTGCCGGTGAGCGAACTGCGCGGTGACATCGCCAAGGCGATCAGCGAGAACCAGGTGGTCGTGATCGCCGGTGAGACCGGTTCGGGCAAGACCACTCAGCTGCCCAAGATCTGCCTCGAACTGGGTCGCGGCATCCGCGGCACCATCGGCCACACCCAGCCGCGCCGGCTGGCCGCCCGGACCGTCGCGCAGCGCATCGCCGACGAACTCGACACCCCGCTCGGTGAGGCCGTCGGCTACACCGTCCGATTCAACGACCAGGCCAGCGACCGCACCCTGGTGAAGCTGATGACGGACGGCATCCTGCTTGCCGAGATCCAGCGCGACCGCCGCCTGCTCCGCTACGACACGCTGATCCTCGACGAGGCTCACGAACGCAGCCTGAACATCGACTTCCTGCTGGGGTATCTGCGCGAACTGCTGCCGCGGCGGCCGGACCTGAAGGTCATCGTCACGTCGGCGACGATCGAGCCGGGGCGTTTCGCGGCCCACTTCGGGGGCGCACCGATCGTCGAGGTGTCGGGACGGACCTACCCGGTCGAAATCCGCTACCGTCCACTGGAAGTGGTCACACGATCCGACGATGGCTCCGAGGATCCCGACGACCCGGACCATGACGTGATCCGCACCGAGATCCGCGACCAGACCGAGGCGATCATCGACGCCGTGCACGAGCTGGAGTCCGAACCGCCTGGCGACGTGCTGGTGTTCCTGTCGGGCGAGCGCGAGATCCGCGACGCCGCAGAAGCATTGCGCGACGCGCTGAAGTTCACCGAGGTGTTGCCGCTCTACGCGCGACTGCCCACCGCGGAGCAGCAGAAGGTCTTCGCGCCGCACACCGGCCGCCGCGTGGTACTCGCCACCAACGTCGCCGAGACGTCGCTGACGGTGCCGGGGGTGCGCTACGTCGTCGACCCGGGCACCGCGCGCATCTCGCGGTACAGCCGCCGCACCAAGGTGCAGCGCCTGCCGATCGAGCCGATCTCGCAGGCTTCGGCCGCGCAGCGGGCGGGCCGGTCGGGACGCACCGCGCCAGGCGTGTGCATCCGGCTGTACTCGGAGGCCGACTTCGAGGGCAGGCCGCGCTACACCGATCCGGAGATCCTGCGGACCAACCTCGCTGCGGTGATCCTCCAGATGGCGGCCCTCGGCCTCGGTGACATCGAGAACTTCCCGTTCCTGGATCCGCCCGAGCAGCGCAGCATCCGCGACGGCGTGCAGCTACTGCGCGAGCTCGGCGCGTTCGGCGCCGAAGGTTCGATCACCGAGCTGGGTCGCCGCCTCGCGCGGCTGCCGCTGGACCCGCGCATCGGCCGGATGATCCTTGCGGCCGACGCCGAGGGCTGCGTGCGTGAAGTGCTGGTGCTGGCCGCCGCGCTGTCGATTCCCGATCCGCGGGAGCGGCCGAGCGACCGGGAGGAGGCCGCGCGGCAGAAGCACGCGCGGTTCGCCGACGAGTCCAGCGACTTCATCTCTTACCTCAATCTCTGGCGATATCTCGGAGTGCAGCGAAGGGCGTTGTCGGGCAGCGCCTTCCGGCGGATGTGCCGAGAGGAGTTCCTGCACTATCTGCGCATCCGCGAGTGGCAGGACCTGACGGGGCAGCTGCGGAGCATCGCCCGCGATCTCGGCATCCGTGAGAGCGACGACGCCGAGCCTGCCGACCCCGTCCGAGTGCACGCCGCGCTGCTCGCAGGGTTGTTGTCCCACATCGGATTACGGGAGGGCGACACGCGGGATTACGCCGGGGCCCGCAACTCCAAGTTCGTTCTCGCGCCTGGCTCGGTCCTCACCAAGCGGCCGCCGCGATGGGTCGTGGTGGCCGAGCTCGTGGAGACCAGCAGGCTGTTCGGGCGGATCGCGGCGCGCATCGAACCGGAGGTCGTCGAGCGCGTCGCGGGCGAGCTGGTGCAGCGGACCCACAGCGAGCCGCACTGGGACGCCAAGCGGGGCGCGGTGATGGGCTTCGAGCGGGTGACGCTCTATGGACTGCCGCTGGTCGCACACCGCCGTATCGGCTATTCACAGGTCGATCCGCAACTGGCCAGGGACCTGTTCATCCGGCACGCGCTC
The DNA here is from genome assembly GCF_050701675.1 of Mycobacterium sp. Taxonomy (GTDB): domain Bacteria; phylum Actinomycetota; class Actinomycetes; order Mycobacteriales; family Mycobacteriaceae; genus Mycobacterium. The sequence continues at coordinate 3,062 of NZ_JBOGDD010000740.1, forward strand.
GTCGAGGGCGACTGGCAGACCCGTCACCACTTCTTCCGCGACAATGCCCGGCTGCGTGAGGAACTGGCCGAGCTGGAGGAGCGCGCCCGCCGTCGCGACCTGCTGGCCGACGACGACGAGATCTACGCGTTCTACGACGCCCGCGTGCCACCGGACGTGGTGTCGGCGCGGCACTTCGACGGGTGGTGGAAGAAGGAGCGGCACCGCACGCCCGACCTGCTCTCGATGACCCGCGCCGATCTGCTGCGCAACGACGAGGACACCGACCAGCCCGACACCTGGGAGGCCGCCGATCTGTCGCTGCCGCTGACCTACCGGTTCGAGCCGGGCGGCGAGGACGACGGTGTCACAGTGCACATTCCCGTAGAGGTGCTCGCACGCCTCGGCGGTGACGAGTTCGCCTGGCACGTGCCGGCATTGCGCGAGGAGCTGGTGACCGCTCTGATCCGTTCGCTGCCAAAGGAACTGCGCCGCAACTTCGTTCCCGCACCGGAT
>NZ_JBOGDD010000741.1:0-1629 GCF_050701675.1 Mycobacterium sp.
GGTTGATGCTGCAGTTGCCGCAACCCACGGCGATTGGATCGGTCACCCTGAGCCTCAACAGCACGGGCACGTCGATCCAGATCCGCTCCGCGCAGTCGGCGACGCCTGCCAGCCTCGACGACACCACCGTGCTCAGCCCACCGACGCCGATGAAGACGGGCTCCAACACCATCACGATCAACAACCCCACCTCCGTGTCGTATGTGCTGGTGTGGATCACCACGCTCGGCACCGTCGACGGCAAGAGCGAGTCCGCGATCTCGGACATCACGCTCAAAGCCGCTTCCTGACGGCGGCGCCGTCGGTTCATCCCCAGGCTGGTCGCCGGTTTGCTATGCGCTTCGCTGCAGGTCAGCGCCGTGGTGCGGACAGGCTCGATGGCTGGCGAGAAAGAAGTGTCCGGCCCGGTGTCCGCGGTTGATTAGTGTTCGTCTGTGGGGAGCTTCGGGGGAATCGCACAGCCAGAGCGGTCGGACGCAGAGTTGCTGGCGGCGCACGTGGCCGGCGACCGCTTCGCCTTCGAGGAACTCTTCTACCGTCATCACCGGCAGCTGTACCGCCTCGCCCAGATCACCAGCCACAACCGCGACGACGCCGCGGACGCCCTCCAGGATGCGATGCTGTCGGCGCACCGCAGCGCGCCCCGGTTCCGTCATGACGCATCTGTGAGCAGCTGGCTGTACCGCATCGTCGTGAACGCCTGCCTGGATCGTTTGCGGCGCAACAAGTCTCATCCGGCGTGCCCGCTCACCGATGACGTCTATCACGTCGGTGACCCCACGCCGCGGGTCGATACCGCTCTGGTCGTGGAACGCGCGCTGCTGAGACTTCCCGTCGAGCAACGCGCCGTCGTGGTGGCGGTCGACATGCACGGCTACTCGATCGCGGAGACGGCGCGCTTACTCGGTGTGCCCGAGGGCACGGTCAAGAGTCGCTGTTCGCGGGCGCGGGCCAAGCTCGCCAATACCCTCGAGCAGTTCGAGGACCCGGCGCCGACGGGCCGCGGCGAGCTTCGCTGACGGTTATTGGCTTTGGCGGACGCGGGTGTCCGGTTGCGGCACGTTGACCAGTTGCGGGCCGTTGACGGCCTGCGAGAGGCAGCCCGGATGGTTCCGGCACGCGATGATGGCCCCGGCGCCGGGAGACTGACCGGGAGCCGACGGAACCGCGTTCGGAATGCCGCAGGTCTGGTGGTAGGGATCCCAGGGGACCACGTTCATGTCGCAGGCCAGCGAAGCGGTGTGGGGCGCGTTCGCGGCGTCCAGCACCAGCAGCCCCGAGGCGGAGGCGATTCCGAAGGCGCCGATGAGCAGTAGTCGTTGCAGGTTGCGCATGATGTGGGCCTCGTTCGTAAAGTTCAACTAATCACAATTGTGGGCCGCCTGACCCAAGTTTCCTCTTCTGCCTGCACAACGCAAGGACACTCCAAGGAATTCCGGTCCCTGGGCGATGCGACACTGGCCCAAAGCACTCGAATCGGTGGGGGACGACGGCCAGTGGACAGCGCGGCGGGCGGTCACGACGATCGCTTCGACGGTCCCGTCACCACGGACCTGCTGGCAGATCTGCAGGCCGGCCTGCTCGACGACAGGACGGCTGCGGGACTTCGGCACCGGGTCCGCACCGATC
>NZ_JBOGDD010000742.1:0-3775 GCF_050701675.1 Mycobacterium sp.
GTTGGTGTTGAGGCCGACGCCCGCGAACGTGAGCAGGAACGCCCACTTGGACACGTTGGCCAAGTTGGTGCTTTGGCCTTTGGTGAGCCAACCCGCCCCCGGGTCGAATTCCGAAAACCCGGAGACCGCCGAGACGTCCACGCCATCGGCCTCGTGGCAGGACGCCGTCGGCCGGATCGGCGTCGACTGGTGGGCGACCATCGTGGCGGGCGCCATCGCCGTGTTCGCCGCGGTCAACCTCCTGCCGAAGATCCCGTGGTGAGGCGATGAGCACCACGACCGTCGACACCGACGAGGAACGCTTCGAGGAAACCTTTCCCTCCAAGAACGTGCTGGCGTACGTGCCGGGCGTGCTGCTGCTCATCGTGATCGGGCTGCTCGGCAAGTACGCGCAGATCGGGTGGAACGCGCTCGCCAAACACCAGGGCTGGACGGTCCCCGACATCGAATACGTGCTGTGGGCGATCCTGATCGGGCTCTTGATCACCAACACCGTCGGCGTTCATCGCGTGTTTCGCCCTGGCGTGCAGACCTACGAATTCTGGCTGAAGATCGGAATCGTCGCTCTCGGTTCACGATTCGTCCTGGGTGATGTCGCCAAACTCGGCGGCTACAGCCTGGTGCAGATCCTGGTCGACATGGCAGTGGCGGGCACCATCATCATCCTGGCGGCACGATTCTTCGGACTCTCCGGCAAGCTCGGCTCGCTGCTGGCCATCGGCACGTCGATCTGCGGGGTGTCGGCGATCATCGCGTCCAAGGGAGCGATCCGGGCACGCAACTCCGACGTCAGCTATGCCATCGCGGCGATCCTGGCGCTCGGAGCGGTCGCGCTGTTCACCCTGCCTGCGTTGGGCCACGTGATCGGCCTCACCGACCACGAGTTCGGCCTCTGGGCGGGACTGGCCGTCGACAACACGGCGGAGACGACCGCCACCGGGTACCTGTTCTCCGAGGAGGCGGGCAAGGTCGCGGTCCTGGTGAAATCGGTGCGCAACGCGCTCATTGGATTCGTGGTCCTCGGCTTCGCGCTGTATTGGGCGGCGCGCGGCGAGGCGGATCAGATCGCCCCTGGCGTCAAGGCCAAGGCCGCCTTCGTCTGGGCCAAGTTCCCCAAGTTCGTCCTTGGGTTCCTCGCCGTCTCGGCGATCGCCACGGCGGGTTGGCTCACCAAAGGCCAAAGCACCAACTTGGCCAACGTGTCCAAGTGGGCGTTCCTGCTCACGTTCGCGGGCGTCGGCCTCAACACCAACTTCCGCGAACTGGCGCGAACCGGATGGCGGCCACTGCTGGTCGCCGTCATCGGCCTCGTCGTCGTGGCGACCGTTTCACTTGGTCTGGTGCTGCTGACCTCGCGCGTGTTCGGTTGGGGCCTGCACGTCTGACCCGCCTCCGGTCAGCGGTCGTCGGCCCGCTCGTGAGCGGTGAGCAGCAGGTTGTCGTAGGTGGCACGGTCCGTCACCGACTGGTCACGACTGACGCACGGTGGACTGCTCGCGTTCCTGGCAACGTGCGCACAGGCCCCAGAACGTGACCTCGGCCTCCCGAACGCGAAAGCCTTCGCCATCGCTGGGGGTGAGGCACGGAGCCTGACCGACGACGCAATCCACGTCCTGCACCGTGCCGCACGATTCGCAGACCAGGTGGTGATGGTTGTCGCCGATTCGTCGTTCGTAGAGGGCCGCCGATCCCGCGGGTTCGAACCGTCTGATCAGGCCCGCCCGCGCGAGGTCGTTGAGGACCATGTAGACGGCTTGCGGCGAGGTTCCTGGTAGGTCGCCGGAGATCACGTCGAACACCTGCTCCGCGGTCGAGTGCGGAGCAGTCTCCAGTGCCCTCAGTACGGCCACGCGGCCGTTGGTCACGCGGAGGGTTGCGCCCTTCAACTCCTGCTTGTAGCGCGTGACCGCATCGCCTGAACTCATGACGTCAGCTTAGCATGACCTAATAAGTAAACGTATTTACTCGTTATATTGATTAACTCAAAACAAGGTGTAGTGTCGATGGTGTTGTTCGGGTAGGCCGAGACATAGGAGGAAAGATGACCATTACCAATCGTGAAGCCCCCGCAGGCGAGTACGTCGCCTCGCCCGCGCTCGCCGACGACCTGCAGGCGGTGCTGGTGGGACTGCTGGAGTTGCAGAATCAAGCCAAGCAGGCGCACTGGACGCTGGTGGGGCCGCAATTCCGCTCCACCCATCTGGAATTGGACGAGGTCGTCGATGCCGTTCGCGAGTACGCGGACTCCATCGCCGAGCGCATGCGAGCCCTCGAAGCGGTGCCCGACGGGCGCACCCGCACGATCGCCAAGGACACCTCACTCGATGACTTCCCCGCGGGAGAAGTCAGTGTCGAACGGGCAGTCGCGGTGATCTCCGAACGAATCCTCACCGTCGTCAACATCATTCGTGCCCTGCACGACGACGTCGACGGCCAGGATCCGACCAGTGCGGACATCCTGCACACCATCCTCGAAGGGTTGGAGAAGCGGCGGTGGATGTTCACCGCGCAGCTGCGACACCTCGCCAACTAGCCCGTCCTTCGCCGCGAGCAGGCGCCAACGTGCGCGACACGCCGTGTGTGCGTGGATGTTTGCGTCTGCTCGGCGGGGCTGGTCTCGATGCCATTTCGACGATGTCTACAGGCGCAGGAACATGTCATCGAGAAGGCGTGGCCGCCCGGCACGTTCGGCAGTCCTGCGGGAAGGCTCGTTGTAGCGGTCGATGGTACCGACCAGGAACCGCTCCCGGCGGGTCTCTGCGCGCGCGGCCAAAGTGGTCTGGGCCGACGTCGCGTAGCCGTGCCCCCGGTGGTGGGCATCGATCACCTCTTCGTTGATCTCGTCGCCTTCGATCCAGCCGACTCGGCCGGGCGCTATGGCGAGCACCCCGATGGCTTTGCCGGACAAGCGGATCGCGTCGAGCTGCCCGGCCTCGTGCCAGCGGTCCAGGTCATCCGGATCCGCCGGCTTCAGGTTGCGCGCCAGGTCGACTTGCTCGGCGGTGACGCGGTCGTAGCGTCGGCGGACGAGCGTGACGGCCTCCTCGGCGGCATCGAACGGTCCGAGCGTCACTCTGCCGTCGGATGGTCGCATGTCGCGGTAGCGGGCGGCATGGATGCTCTTGTCGAGTAGGACATCTGGCCCCGTAATGCGGCCGGGTCGCGCCCGAAGGCGCGCGAAACATACTGCGAACGTGGACCATTCGCCACGTACGCAGGCGCGGAGCGCTTCGGCGTCGTCGAAGTCGTGCGCCACGATCTCCACGAATGGTCGCCCCAAATCCCGCCCGTAGAAGCGGATTCCTCCGAGGAGTGCGCCTCGCGAGGTGCGAACGAGGCGGTGCGCGTAGTCGACGGGTGCCACGCCAGGCAGGCTCACGTGCTCGGTGAACAGGCGCACGTACGCCGGGTCGTCGACCTTGGCGACCTCGCCGTCGAGCCAACCGGCCACCAGCCGGTCGCCGTCGGACCCGAAGAGGTCGGCGGCGACCTCGATCTGGTCCGCGAGCGATGGCCAGTCGGCGGCTTTCAAGAAACGCCCTGGTGGAGCCTCGGAGTACGCACCGTTGGTCACATTTCCACTGCGCTCGGGTCGGTGGCAACCGAATATTGCTCGACGGGTCGCTACCGTCGTTTCCGAAATTCGGCGACCCCAATCGCGCGCAAACCAAGGTTTGGGCTCTATCGTGTCGCTGTGCCAGAGATGGATCGTCGCAATGTCTTGTTCATGTCGGGGCTCGGCCTACTGGCTGCTGCGCTGCCCGTCCCCATGGCG
>NZ_JBOGDD010000743.1:0-6859 GCF_050701675.1 Mycobacterium sp.
TCCTTGGTCTCGTCGGTGTTGAAGAAGCTGCTCACCGACGGGTGACCCGCCCTGTCGACGTGCAACAGTTCGCCGTCGCGACGCAGGCTGCAGCGGCCCCAGATCCGGATGTCGGGATCCGCGCCGAGTGCACTCGTCGGCAGCTCCAGAACCATCGAGCACACGTTGGCTTCGGTGTTCGAATCCACACCGGTCCAAGGGGATTCAGCAGGGAGGGTCAAGGCGGTGAAGTTCCGCCCACCGGAGGTGTCGAACAGATTCTTGACGCCGTCGAAGTCGAAGAAGAACGCGTCGCTGCGGGCCCCGGCGAAGAACGTGAAGCTGCCGGACTCGAAGACCTGCGGGGTGGGCCCGAACGACACCTCGACGGCCTCGAAGATCCTCGACCCGACGGCCTGCTCGGCGCGGGCCTCGTCGTCGACCGCCAGAAAGACGTCCACCGTCTGACGCCCGTCCTGCGGCTCCGAGAACACGAAGCTGAACGCGATGTCGTTGCGGAGGTCGCCGTCGTTGTCGATGCCGATGCGGTAGATGGCGTCGGGGTGCAGGAAGTCGGCCTGCGGGTTGGCATTCAGGATCAGGACGGTGCGGGAGGGATCCGCAGGAGACTGAAAGGCGTAGAGATCGCACAGATCGAGGCGTTGGTCGCCAAGCGGTGGTCCGAGACTGAGTCCGGTGAAGTGGTTCGACACCCTTGTCATCCAACGCCCGAACGGCCGCGAGCGCGCGCGTTTGCACAGAAATTGCGGCGTGTCGCGGAGCAGACACGCACGCTCGCGGTGGAAGCGGGGCTAGATCGGGATCAGGCCGTGCTTGCGTGCCACGCGCTGAATCTGCTTGTCCCGCAACAACCGCATGGCGCTGCGCAGGTGCAACCGCGTCTGGTGCGGCTCGATGACCGCGTCGATGTAGCCACGCTCGGCGGCGATGTACGGGATCGCCAGGTTGAGGTTGTAGCCCTCGATGAAGTCGGCCTTGATCTTCTGCACCTCTGGAGCATTCGGATCGGGGAAGCGCTTCACCAGCAACTGCGCGGCACCGTCGGCGCCGATCACCGCGATGCGGGCGGTCGGCCACGCGAAGTTCATGTCCGACGTCAACTGCTTGCTACCCATCACCGCGTAGGCGCCGCCGTAGGACTTGCGGACCGTGATGGTCACCTTGGGCACGTCGGCCTCGACGACCGAGTACAGGAATCGACCGCCGCGCTTGATGATTCCGTTCTTCTCCTGCTGCACACCCGGCATGAACCCAGGGGTGTCGACGACGAAGACCAGCGGAATGTTGAACGAGTCGTTGAACCGGACGAACCGCGCCGCCTTGTCGGACTCCTCGTTGTCGATCGCACCCGCGTTGTGCATCGGCTGGTTGGCGATCACGGCGACCGGGTGCCCGTCGACACGGGCGTACCCGGTGATGATCGCCCGGCCGGCCTGCGCGGCCACCTCGAGGAAGTCGCCGTCGTCGAAGATCCGCAGCAGGATCTCCTGCATGTCGTAGCCCATGTTGTCGGCGTCCGGCACGATCGCGTCGAGTTCGAGGTCGTGCGGGGTGACCTCGGGTTCGAGCCCGGGGTTGACGATCGGCGCCGAGTCGAAGGTGTTGGAGGGAAGGAAGCTCAGGTAGTCGCGGACATACTGGAACGCCGCCTTCTCGTCCTCGACGACCTGGTGGATGTTGCCGTACTTGGCCTGATGGTCGGCGCCGCCCAACTCGTCGAGCGACACGTCCTCACCGGTGACGTCCTTGATGACATCGGGACCCGTGACGAACATGTAGCCCTGATCGCGGACCGCCACCACCAGGTCGGTCTGGATCGGCGAGTAGACCGCACCACCCGCGCACTTGCCGAGGACGATCGAGACCTGCGGCACCAGCCCGGACAGCAGTTCGTGGCGACGGCCGAGTTCGGCGTACCAGGCCAGCGACGTCGCGGCGTCCTGGATGCGGGCGCCACCGGAGTCGTTGATGCCGATGATCGGGCAGCCGACCATCGCCACCCACTCCATCAGCCGCGCGACCTTGCGGCCGAACATCTCCCCGACGGTGCCCTGGAACACCGTCTGGTCGTGGCTGAACACGCCGACCGGACGACCGTTGATGGTGGCGTGGCCGGTGACCACGCCGTCGCCGAAGAGCGCGTTCGGGTCACCGGGCGTCATCGCCAGCGCACCGATCTCGAAGAAGCTGCCAGGATCGATCAGATCGTGGATCCGCGCCCGGGCGCTCGGAAGACCCTTCTTGGCGCGCTTGGCGACGGCCTTCTCTCCACCGGGCTCCTTGGCCAGCTCCAGCTTTTCGCGGAGCTCGGCCAGCTTCTCGGCCGTGGTGTGCGGGCGGGTCGGTGGGAGAGTCTCAGTCACGTCGCCTACTTCTCCTTCTCGGCAGCCTCGATGCGGTTGATCGCCTCGCTCATGTGCGCGCCGACCTTCGCAATGTACGGCTCGTCGATCGCCTGGATGTGCTCGCCCCCAATGGCCACGACCTCGAGATCAGACGCGAACTCACCCCAGCCACCGTCGGGCTGGCGGGTGGCGTATGCGGGCTCGAACGTGATCGCGTCGTCGTGGTACCGGTCGGCCATGTACAGCGTGACGTGGCCGCCGTACGGCTTGATGTCGGCGACGTCGAGCGCGCGCTGATCCAGGTACGAGGTGCGCTGGTGCTCGATGATCCCGCCGGGGATCTGCACACCTGCACCCTGGACGGCCTCCAGCACGAACTGCACCTGGCCTGCGTCGTCGAGTTCCTCGAGCTGCTCGTACGGGATCTCCGGGATCTCGACGTTGAACGTCTTCTCCGCGAACTTCGCGTAGCGGTCCCAGCGCAGGCGCGTCGCTTCCTTCGTCTGCTGGATCGGCTCTCCCGGGCGCACCGTGTCGATGAGGCCGACGAACTCCACGTCGGCGCCCGCCTCCTTGAGCCCGATGGCGCAGGCGTAGGACAGCGCGCCGCCGAGTGACCACCCGGTCAGGATGAACGGCTTCCGCTTGGCATCCCCCGTCGCTTCGCTCGCCCCCCAACCGTTGAGCTCCAGCAGCTTCGGTACGTACTGCGCCGCACGCTCCTCGATGGTGCCCTCGACGCGCTCCAGTCCGATCATCGGAGTGCCCGCGGGCAGCCGCTTCAGCAGCGGCTCGTAGACCACCGTCGAGCCGCCAGCGGCGTGGAACACGTAGACCGGGATCTGGTCTTCGGACTCGGCTGCCCGGATGGTCCGGACGAAGCCGTCGAGCTCACCAGCCTCGAGGAATTCTCGCACCGTGGTGGCGAGCTCCTCAATGGTCTGCGCCTTCTTCACGTCGTCGACGGTGATGGTGCCCTCGGCGCGCTCCGTGAGGCGTTGCGCCACCTTCTGCGCCTCCTCGTCGGAGAGCGCGCGCAGCGGGTTGAAGATGCCGCCGGGCGACTTGCCCGTGACGATCGCCCACGTCGCGAAGGTGACCCGCTCGGCGGCATCCCGCGGGGGCACGTCGGAGTTCAGCGCCTCGGAGATCGCCTTCTGGTTGAGCACCTGCGCGGCGCCTGCCAGATTCGGCGTCTTCGCCTCGGCCGCGGGTCCGGCGGGGTTCGTCGGCGGCGGAGGAGGTGGCGGCGGTGCATCTGCTGGCGCTTCGGCCTCGGCCACCTTCTGAGCGAGCATCTCCTCGAGCTCGGCCACCGTGGTGGCTCCGCCCATCAACTCGGCCTGGGCGGCGGCGATCTCCTCGTCGGTCTGGGTCTTCTGGACCTCCGCGAGCTCCTGAACCTCGTCACGGTGCTCGATCGCGTACTCGATGAGCTTCTCGACGGCGTACAGGTTGGCGTCCCGCACCGCGGTCAACTGGATGGGCGGCAGGTCGAAGTCGTACTCGACGCGGTTCTTGATCCGCACCGCCATCAACGAGTCCAGGCCCAGTTCGATGAGCGGGACCTCCCATGGCAGGTCCTCGGGCTCGTAGCCCATGGCGCTGCCGACGATCGTGCCCAGCCGTTCGGCGATGGACTCACCAGAATCCGCCGACCACTTCTTGAAACCCGCTGCGAGACCGGCGCCCGCGGTCAGGTTGTCGCTGAGGATCGCGGCGTCGTCTTCCGGCTCCTCGATCGGCGCGTGCTGCGGCGCCGCCACCTCGGTCAGGGCAGCGCCAGCGCCGACGGCCGTCGGCAGTGCGGTCGCCTGGCCGCCGCGGGTCACGATCGCGTCGTAGACCAGCGTGAACGACTCCGCGATCCGCGCGTGCACCTGCACCGTCGCTCCGCCGGGGTGCCGGGTCAGCGTCGTCACCAGCCGGGCGTCGTCGGCCGGAACCGCGCGCTGCTCGTAGGCCGTCAGCTTGGCATCCGGAAGCACCTGCACCGCAGCGGCTTTCACCAGCGCGGCGAGGTCTGCCGTCGCCCGCGGGGCGTACTCCCACACGTGGCGACCGTCGGGGGTCGCGACGTGGCTACCCGGGATGATGTTGGAGCCGTCTCCGGAGAATCTGACGTCGAGCCAGTGCGGCTTGCGCCTGAAGCGCGTCGGCGGGATGTTCGCGTACTCGCCTGCCGAAAACAGGGTGCGGAAGTCGAGGTCGTGGCCGAACGTGAACAGCTGCGCCATGGCCGTGGTCATCGAGTCGACCTCGTCCTGCTTGCGCGCAAGCGTCGCGATGAGCTGCGCGTCGTGCAGTCCGGCGCTGGCCGTCGTCAGGCCAACCTGCATGAGCGCCACGGGGTTCGGCGCCAGCTCGAGGAACGTGGTGTGGCCGTTGTCGACGGCGTTGCGGATGCCGTGCGTGAAGTACACGCTGTGCCGCAGGCCCTTCTTCCAGTAGTCGACGTCGTGGATCGGCTCGCTGCCCGCGCGGATGAAGCTGCCCTCGTGCACGGTGGAGAAGTAGGGGGTCTTCAACGGCAACGCCTCGATGCCCTGCAGTTCGGCCGCGAGCTCGCCGATCAGAGGGTCCATCTGCTGAGTGTGGCTGGCGCCCTTGGTCAGGAACTTGCGGGCGAACTTGCCCTCGGCCTCGGCCCTGGCGATGATCGCGTCGACCTGCTCCGGCGGGCCGCCGATGACGGTCTGCGTCGGCGCGGCGTACACGCAGACCTCGAGGTCGGGGTAGTCGGAGAACACCGTCTTGATCTCGTCGGCGGAGTACTCGACAAGCGCCATCAGCCGGATGTACTCACCGAACAGCATGGCCTCGCCCTCACCCATCAGGTGACTGCGCGAGCAGATGGTGCGGGTGGCGTCGACCAGCGACAGACCGCCCGAGAAGTACGCCGCGGCCGCCTCACCGAGCGACTGCCCAACGAGCGCACCGGGTTTCGCACCGTGCGCCTTGAGCAGCTCACCGAGGGCGACCTGGATGGCGAAGATGACCACCTGGGTGGTCTCGATGCCGTAATCCTGTGAGTCGTCGAGGATGAGCTCGACGATGGAGTAGCCCAGCTCGTCCTGCACCAGGGCATCGACCGTGTTGATCCACTCGGCGAAGGTCTCGTCGCGCAGATACAGGCTCTTGCCCATCTTGCGGTGCTGCGCGCCGAATCCGGCCAGCACCCAGACGGGCCCGTTGGTGGCGGGACCGTCGGCGGCGAGCACCAGCGGCGTCTGCTTGCCCTCGGCCAGCGCGCGCAGCCCCTTGACCGCCTCGTCGTGGTCGTGCGCCAGAACCACTGCGCGCGAACGGCCGTGGTTGCGTCGCGACAGCGAACGGCCGATCGACTCCAGCGAGGACGCCCGGCCCTCGGGGCCGTCGATCCAGTCGGCCAGCTCGCTCGCGGTGGCACGCTTGCGCGAGGTCAGGAAGCCCGAGACCGCCAGTGGGACGAGCGGTTTCGCCGGCTCCTCGGCGGCGTCGACTTCGGCTGCCAGCTCCTCGCGGGCGACCTCGAGCAGGCGCAGCGCCTCGTCGGTCAGACCGGGCAGTTCCGGTTCTGAGTCGACCGCGGCGGCGGGCACATCGAGGCCGTCGTCGTCATCGTCGACGAACTCGCCGTACTCGTCCATCTTCACGCCGCCGACATAGACGGCGTCGACCTCCGGCTTCTCCTGCACGGCAACGGGTTCCGCAGCAGGCTCCGGCTCGATCAGATCCGATGGCAGTACCTCGCGCATCACCAGGTGCGCATTGGCGCCACCGAAGCCGAACCCCGACACGCCTGCGATCGCGTGGCCGCTGTAGCGCGGCCAGTCGGACGTGGTGTCGTTGACCTTGATGTGGATCTTCTCGAAGTCGATGTACGGGTTGGGCCCCGTGTAGTTGATCGACGGCGGCAGCTTGTCGTTCTTCAGCGACAGCGCGACCTTCGCGAGGCTCGCCGCCCCAGCAGCCGACTCCAGGTGTCCGACATTGGACTTCACCGCACCCAGCAGTGCGGGCTTGTCGGCGGCGCGGCCCTTGCCGATCACCCGGCCAAGGGCGTCGGCCTCGATCGGGTCACCGAGGATGGTTCCGGTGCCGTGGGCCTCGACGTAGTCCACGGAGCGCGGGTCGATGCCCGCGTCCTTGTAGGCCTTGCGCAGCACCTCGGCCTGGGCGTCGGGGTTCGGCGCCAGCAGGCCGTTCGACCGGCCGTCGTGGTTGACCGCGCTGCCCGCGATCACGGCGATGATCTGGTCACCGTCGCGGCGGGCGTCGGCGACGCGCTTGAGCACCAGCATGCCGCCGCCCTCGGAGCGGGCGTAGCCGTCGGCGTCCTGCGAGAACGACTTGATCCGGCCGTCCGGTGCCAACACCCCGCCGACCTCGTCGAAGCCGATGGTGACCAGCGGAGTGATGAGCGCGTTCACGCCGCCAGCGAGCACCACGTCGACGTCACCCGCGCGCAGCGCCTTGATGCCCTCGTGCACGGCGACGAGTGACGATGAGCAGGCCGTGTCGATGGCCATCGA
>NZ_JBOGDD010000744.1:0-5304 GCF_050701675.1 Mycobacterium sp.
TTCCAGCCCTCCTCGGCTTCGTTTCAGCACCCGTCGTGATCAGGTGGTCTGATAAGCAACCATAGAAGTGGATTCGTCGACGTGTCAACCGTCACATTCACACTGCCCGTTGCCGGCACCCACTCTCGACGGATCACGCAATCGGCAAGGGATCGGCTGTGACATGCGAACTTCCGCATTTCATCGAATCCGGCGATGCCCCTTGACTGTGACGACCGACACGGTGCAGAGTTCAGACCACCTGATAACCAACCAAGGCCCTAGGTAGCCGTGTTTCCGACCCGAGGACTGTCGCATGCCACCGCTTGAAACGCCGTCACGCGAGCTGAGCGAACTCGTCGAACATCGCCGGGCGGGCGGTTTGCCGCGACGACAGTTCCTGCGCGCCGGCGCCGCAATGGGCCTGACCCTGCCTGCACTGGCGGCCGCCCTGTCGGCCTGCGGAGCCCCCGAGCGCGAGGTTGCCGGATGGTCGTCCCGTTACTACCCCTACGGGCGTGAGCCGGTAGCTACGTCGGTGGGCGAAGCCATCGACTGGTGGATGGACCGAACGGCGAACGACGCGGTGGACTGGCGAGCACCCGAGGTCACCCTGTCCGAGGCAGAAGTCACCGAGCTGCAGCAGTGTGCCCCGCGCATCGGCCATCAGTGGTACGGGCTGTACGTGCCCGCCGTCGCGGGGTGGAACGAATTCTGGCTCGACGAGGTCTCGCGATGGGCACCGAAACCGACCGTCTATGACGTTCAGGGGCGCGCCGACAGGGATATCCGCGGGGCTCAGGCGCTGGTGGGATCCCAGATCGCGGTAGCGGGAACGCTGGCGGTCAACTGGAATCTGTTTGGCGCCGCGATGCGCAAGTACCAGGCCGCCGACATCCCGACGACCAGCGTGGTGGCGCCCAGTTCGGCCTACTACCCGACCACCTGCACCCTGATGCCCGACCAGGTCGAATGCGGTCGCTCGCTGGCCCTCCCGATGGCCGAGATACTGGCGCGCAATGGCATCACCGAGTCCGATGTCGTCTTCATCCCCAGCCGTCAGCCGGCCTACTTCGACATCGCGCGAGAGATGGGGCTGGAAGAGGGCGTCAACGCCGCCGAAACTCAGTCCGTCGCGCGCCTGACTTTCGTGCGCGCCGCGCCGGCGGGCGAGTCGACCGAGGTCGAGTCCGCGGTGGCACAAGTCCTGGCCACCAATCCGGACGCACACGTGATCGCCGTGCTGAGCTATCGCTATGCGGGAGCGGCGGCCGCGATCAGGTCGGCGGGCCGTCGCGATGTCTGGATCATTGCCTTCGACCTCGAGCAGGGCACCGCAACCCAGCTGCTCGACGGCGGGTGGCCGGTCGCGGTGGCCTACAGCCTGCCCATCGCCCAATTGGGCCGGGCCGACGCGCATGTGATGGGCAAGATCCTGCTAGGCAAGGACGTCCCGCTCGTCGTGACTGCCCAGGGCACGCCGACCACCAGTGCCAATGTCGCGCAGGCCTATTCCAACGATTGGGGAGGCAGGGCCCTGCCGTGGAAGTGAATTCGGACACCGGTGTCGATGTGCTGCGCGTAGAGAACCTCACGAAGTCGTTCGGCGCCACAACCGCCCTACGCGACGTGAGCATGACGCTGCGGCGGGGTGAGATTCGCGCAGTCGTCGGACCGAACGGCGCGGGAAAGTCGACGCTCATGAAGCTCCTGCGCGGCGTGTACTCACCGTCGAGCGGACGAATTCTGCTCGACGGCAAGGAGATCAGGCCGACGCGCCCGGCCGACGCGGACCGGCTCGGCATCGCAATGGTCTACCAGGAACTCAGCGTGCTTCCCGACCTCACCGTGGCCGAGAACATCGTGCTCGGTCGCCCCGCGGTCAATCGGCTCGGCCTGCTCGACCGGCGGCGGGTACGCGACACTGCCGCCGACCTCGTGGCGAAGCTCGGCGTCACACTGCCCCTCGATGCGCTGTGCGGCGAGCTGACGGTCGGCCAGCGCCAGATGGTCGAGATCCTGCGTGCACTTTCGGCAGAGGCCAGGGTCCTGATCTGCGACGAGCCCACAGCTGCGCTGTCGCGTCCCGAACAGGATCATCTGATGGCGCTGCTGCGCCGGCTCCGCGACACCGGCGTGTCGATTCTCTACGTCACCCACCATCTCGCCGAGGTCTTCGAACTGGCCGATACCGTCACCGTCATCCGGGATGGTCGCGAAATAGCCACCGAGCCGGCGTCGGCGCTCGACACCGAGCAACTCGTGCGCCTGATGCTGGGGGAAACGGCGACCGCCGAGGCCACCAGAGCCTCGGGTACCGCCCTGTCCAGCCACCCAACCCCGGCGCTCTCAG
Organism: Mycobacterium sp.; assembly: GCF_050701675.1. Classification (GTDB taxonomy): domain Bacteria; phylum Actinomycetota; class Actinomycetes; order Mycobacteriales; family Mycobacteriaceae; genus Mycobacterium. The sequence continues at coordinate 2,333 of NZ_JBOGDD010000744.1, forward strand.
TGAGCGGTCTGTCGACACAATCCGGTACGGTGGCCGACTTGAACCTGATCGTCCGGCCGGGTGAGATCGTAGGTCTGGCAGGAACATTGGGCAGTGGATGCAGCGACGTGCTGCGTGCGCTGTTCGGTGACGAGCCCATCCGGGACGGAACCGTCGCCGTCGGCGGCCAGCAGGTCGTCATCGGCTCGCCCAGAGCGGCACTGCGGGCAGGCATCTGTTTGGTGCCCGGTGATCGCAAGACCCAGGGGATCTTCCCGGGCCAGGCGCTGTGGAAGAACACGGTCTCCGCCCGACTGAGCGTGTTCACCGGTCGAAGCGGGCTGCTACGCAAGACCGCCGCCTTCCGGGCGGCCTCGCGAAAATGCTCGGAGGTCGGTGTGAAAGCCGATTCGATGCCCCAGCCGATCGACAGTCTCAGTGGTGGTAACCAGCAGAAGGCGATCCTGGCCCGCGCTCTGCTTGACTGCCCTCCGACGGTCCTCATGCTCGACGACCCGACCGTGGGCGTCGACGTGGGTGCCAAGCGCGAAATCCGACTGCTGCTGGACTCCCTGGCAGCCGAGGGTGTCGCAATACTGCTCGTCTCCTCGGAGTTCGACGAGCTGGCCGCGGTCTGCCACCGGATCCTCGTCGTCAGGTCTGGCCGGGTCGTCGACGAATTCGATGGTGCACACACCGACGAGAACAGGTTGCTCATCGCCGCGACGGGAGAACAGTCATGACCCAGATGCCCACCATTGAGCCCCAACGGGTTTGGTCACCGCGCGCGGTGGCGCGCACAGCGATCGAGCCGAGGCTACTGTTGCTGGCCGGTGTTCTGCTCGGCTTGATCGTGCTGTTCTCGGTGCTGGCACCGGGCTTCGGGTCACTGGCCAATCTGGCCGATGTGCTGAGGCAGAATGTGACACTGGTCGTGGTGGCGGTCGGTTTGACGTTTGTGCTCCTGGCGGGCGAATTGGATCTGTCGGTTGGGGCCATCACAGCGCTGGTGTCGGTTCTTGTCGCCCAGTCGGTGACCGCGTGGGGGCTGCCCGTGGTGCCGGCGGTACTGCTCGGTCTGGTCGTCGGTACCGGACTGGGTGCGGTCAACGCGCTGCTGGTCCTGGGTTTGAAGATTCCGTCCTTTTTGTCCACCCTGGCGATTCTGGGAGTGGTGCAGGGCCTGGCACTGACGGTCAGTCTGTCGGCGGTCGACGTGGCCGGCCGGCTCGGAGCGGGTTTCTCCGGCAGCATCGTAGGCATACCGGTGGTGATTCTCTACGGTGCGCTGGTCGCAGTCCTGGCGTCAGTCACGTTGAGCCGCAGCAGGTTCGGCTTGTGGTTACGCGCCACTGGCTCCGACCAGGATATGGCGCGCCTGGTAGGGCTTTCCGTGGCCCGGCACCGGGCAGCGGTCTTCGCGATCAGCGGACTGTGTGCCGGGATCGGTGGAGTGATAGTGGTCGGCCGCACGGGCTTCGGCGACGCTCTGTCGATGCCGGGACTGGGTATCGACGCTCTAGCCGCGGTGATCCTCGGCGGCACTCGTCTAGGTGGCGGTCGCGGCTCAATCGCCGGGACGGTACTGGCCGCCGTACTCATCGGGTTTCTCGCGAGCGGGATTCAGGCGGTCGGCCTGCCGAGCTCCGGGCAGGACATCGTCCGCGGTGTCGTCATTGGTGCGGCCGTGTTACTCATGCGGCCGCCGAGGCGAAAGGAAGCAATCGCATGAGTGACCTGAGGGCCGTTTCGGGGGAGGTGGATGCCGGCGGCGGCACGGCGCCCAGCGGGGTTCCGGTCGGCAAGCCCGCGATGGATCTTGCGGGTCCGGCAGCCGCGGCGGGCGTGCTGGTGATCCTGGGCACGTACTTTGCCTTCGCAGCGCCGGACGGAATGTTCTTGTTGCCAGGCAATCTGCTGGGCATGGCGCAGGACAGCGCCGCTCTGGCGATCGTTGCGTGCGGCATCACCTGTTGTCTCGTCGCAGGTGAGGTCGACCTTTCGGTGGCCGGGGTGATCGGTTTGTCGGGGGTTGTGGTCGCGCGGATTCTCGACGCCGGTGTGGCGTGGCCGGTAGCGGTGGTGGCGGCGATCGGGGCGGGCGCCGTGGTCGGGATCGTGAACGGTGTGCTCACCGCACGAGTTGCCCGACTGGTGCGGCTCTTTCCGTCGTTCCTGGTGACATTGGCCACCGGGACCGTGTGTATTGGTGTAGCGGAGGCACTTTCGCCAGGGAACGTCGACGTACCGATCATCGACCCGGCGTTCACCTTCTACTTCGGTTTCGACTCGACGCTGGGCGGTAACCGCCCTCTGCTGTACACCGCGGGGGTGCTGGTGGCGGTCTTCGTGCTGTTGCACAAGTCCGCAGTCGGCTACCGGCTGTATCTCGTCGGGTCCAACACCCGGGCGGCCCGGTTGGCGGGGCTGGACGTCCGAGGGCTCAAGTTCGTCGTGCTGGCGCTCAGTGGTGCGCTGGCAGGTTTCGCCGGTGTGATCGTTGCCGGCTTCCTCAGTGCAGGCTCGTTCGCCCAGGGTGACTCCGGGATCGAGATGACGGCCATCGCGGCCGCGGTTCTCGGCGGGACAGCGCTTTTCGGGGGTCGCGGGACCATCCTGGGCACTCTGTTCGGTGTGCTCGTCCTGGGCGTGCTATCGCAGGGGGTGTTGCTGATGCAGTTGACGACGACGGCGCAGCTGCTGGTCACCGGTATGGTTATCCTGGCGGCGATCGCGTTGGGGGAATGGGTTCGTCGGCGCACTTCTGGAGGTCGCTCATGACCGCCGCCGGCACCGCAGCTGATCACCACATGCGCAAAATCCTCAACACGCCGGAGGGCGTGGTCGACGATTATCTGGCGGGCCTCGCTGCAGCGCATCGCGACATCATCGTCCACGACCGCCAGAACCGCCTCATCATGCGTGCCGACGCGCCTGTGGCCGGCAAGGTGGGAATCGTCGCGGGCGGCGGATCAGGCTGTGAGCCCTTGCAC
>NZ_JBOGDD010000745.1:0-2395 GCF_050701675.1 Mycobacterium sp.
CCAACTGGATTCCACCGACGTAGATCTCACCGATCGCGCCCTGCGGCACGGGTTCCAGGTCGGGACCCAGCAGGTGGATGCGGGTACCGGGCACCGGGCGGCCCAGGGTCACTGAATCGGTGACCCGTCCGGCCACGACGTCGCCGGCCACCTCCGAGGATCCGTAGGAGTTGACGATCTCCGCCTCGGGCGATACCCGCCGCAGCGCGGCGGCCGTAGCGGCGTCCAGCGGTTCACCGCTGCAGATCCACCGCTGGATCGATCCGAGACGCGACGGCGCCACCTCGGCCATCGCGGCCGCCAGGCTGGGCACGACCAGCAGTTGTGCGGCCGACACCTCCTCGGTGAGTCCGGCCAGCCTCGCGCCGTCCTTGGCAGCGGCCTCGTCGGCGATCACGGTCGTCGCGCCTGCGACGAGCGCCCCGAGCAGTTCGGTGGTCCCGTCGATGAAGCTCATCGAGCTCTTCGCGATGCGGACGTCCGACCCCTCACGCGACCACGACCCGGCCGCCCACCTCAGCCGGTTCGCCAGCGCACCATGGGTTCCCACTGTTCCCTTGGGGAGGCCCGTGCTACCCGAGGTGTACACGATCGACGCCGCGTCATCCGGCCCGACGGGAACGACCGACACCGGATCGTCGCCGGCGTCGACGCTCACCGCTGGCACGTCGTGCGGCGGCAGCGCCCGGTCGTCGGTGATGACCACCCTTGGCTGCGCGTCGTCGAGCATGTAGGTGATGCGGGTGGCGGGATACTGCGGGTCGACGGGTAGATACGCTCCGCCGCAGCGTAACACCGCCAGCAGAGCCACGGCCATGGCACTGGTGCGCCCGGTCGCCACCGCGACGACGTCTCCGCGGCGAACCCCTGCACCGACGAGGGCTCCGGCCAGCCTCGCGGCCCGGTCGTCGAGCTCGGCGAAGGTCAGCTCCCCGTCGGCGTCGACGAGGGCCACCACGCTCGGTGTGCGGCGGACCCGGTCGGCGAACAGCTCGGTCACCGTGCCCTGCCATCCCTGCGCACCCGTGCCTGCGGCGAGAATCTCTTGGCGTTGGTCCGCCGTGTGCAGTTCGATGTCGCTGCACGGTGTTTCGCCGGCCTCGACGATCGTGCTAAGGATGCGGCGGTAGAACGCGAGCACCTGTTCCGCGGTCCCCGCGTCGACCACCGAACGGTCGTGGGTCAGAGCGATCAGGAACGGGTCGGCCGGCTTGACCATCAGCGTCAACGGATAGTGCGGCGCTTCGACGACGTCCATCGACTCGACTCGAATCGAGTTCGCCGAGTCGTCGGGGGCGGGATAGTTCTCGATGACGAGCAGCGTGTCGAACAGTTCGGGGATGCCGACGGCGTGCTGAACGTCGGTGAGCGCGACGTGGTGGTACTCGAAGAGGGTGGACTGCGCATCGGCGAAGCCGCGAATCACGGACTCGATCGAATCCGCAGGGGCCCAATGTGTCCGGGCGGGAACGGTGTTGATCAGCAGGCCGACCATGTGGCCGACGTCGGCGATGTCGCCACCACGTCCGGACACCGTCGAACCGAAGACCACGTCCGTGCGCCCGGTCAGTCGACCGACCGCGATGCCCCACGCCGCACCGATGACGGAGCTAGTGGTGACACCGTGCCGACCGGCCCATTCGGAGACGCCCGCGGCGACGTCGGCGGGCACCTCGACCTCGACGCGGCCGAAGCCGTGCCCCCCGGACCGGTTGCGCGGCAGCGCGTCCGCCAGCCGGGTGGGTCCCTCGATCCCGTCCAACTCGGCGCGCCAGGCGTCCAGAGCCGGCTCCGTCGACGCTTCGGCGATCCACCGCAGATAGTCGCGGTACCGCGGAGGTGCCGGCATGGGGGCGTCCGGGTCGTCGTGCAGGGTCGCCAGTTCCCTGAGCACGATGGGCACCGACCAGCCGTCGGCGATGATGTGGTGGACGGTCTGGATGAGCACGTGCCGCTGCGGGTCGAGGCGCAGTAGCGCGTAGCGCATCAGCGGTGGTTCGGCCATGTCGAACGGGCGTGACCGTTGCTGTTCGGCGATCTCCGCGACCCGCTGCCGCGCCGCGCCGGTGTCCAGACCGCTGAGATCCAGGTACAGCCAGGGCATCTCGGGTGTCGGCCCGATGACCGACACGATGCTGCCGTCACCCACGGCTCGGAAGGAGGCGCCTAGATGGCGGTGCCTGCCGGTGACCAGGTCGGCGGCCGTGCGGAGGCGCTCGGGATCGACGGATCCGGACAGGTCGACGATCTGTTGGACCACGTAGGGGTCGACGTCGGCGTACGTGGAGTGGAAGTAGATGCCCGCCTGCAGTGGCGAGGGCGGCAGCAGCTCGACGCGACCCTGGTGGGGCAGCGCGTCGAGGTCGGCCTGCGTGACGGCGGCGAGTGGAAAGTC
>NZ_JBOGDD010000746.1:0-2599 GCF_050701675.1 Mycobacterium sp.
CGATCAGCAGGATGACGTTCTTGGCGCCCGAGGCGTTGACGGCATCGCGGATGGCCTTGCTCTGGTCGCCGTCCAACCGGCGGGCGCCACCGTTGACGGCGAGGTCTCCCGTGGCCGCCCGGGTCACCGTGTCACCGGCCGCAGCCTTCTCGGTGTCGCTGCCGCTGCAGGCCGCCAGCGGTAGCACCGCCACCGCGCCGACGACCACTGCCACCTTGAGATATGTGCTCTTCGACAACTGAAGACTCCTCGCTCGCTGGGTATCGCCTGGGAGATTGAACGTGACCTCGGTGAACGGCTGCTTATGCCAACGCGAACAATCAGCGCTTGCCCCAGTCCCACGGCGGCGCCGTCAACATGGTCTGGCCGGTCACCAGCGTCTCGCCCCACTCCTTGAAGAGCTCGATCTCGCTGGAGCCGTCGGTGTCGAGCTGCTGGCGCATGGCCTGCGAATGGGTGACGACCACGACCTGGGTGACCGCCGCGGCCGCGCAGACCATGGACGCGAGCGGTACCAACAGGTCGGGGTGCAGCGAGGTCTCCGGCTCGTTGAGCACCATCAGAGATGGAGGCCGAGGGCTCAGCAGGGCTGCGGCCCACAGCAGGAATCGCAGTGTGCCGTCCGATAATTCGGCGGCGCGCAGCGGTCGAAGCATGCCCCGTTGTCGCAGTTGCAGTTCGAAGAGGCCGTCGTGCACCGCGACCGACACCTCGGCCCCGTCGAACGCGTCGGCGATCGCGCGGGGCAGCTCGTCGAACCCGGCCTCGACGATCGTCTGGATCGCGGCGGCCAGGTCACCGCCGTCGTCGGACAGCACCGGGGTGCGGGTGCCGACGCGTGGGCGACGGGCCGGTGCGTCGGCGTCGACCCGGAACCCGTCGTAGAACCGCCAGTCGCGCAGTCGATTCCGGACTCCGGCCAGCTCGGGTAGGGCTCCCGGGTGAGCGTACTCGGCGAGGACGCTGCGGTACGGCGGCAGCGATCTGGTCAGCTCCTCGAAGCCGCGGCCGGACTCCGCCGCGACCTCGGCGTAGTCGCGGCCCCTGCGGACCAGGGCGGAGCTGGGCCGCAGCCGTGGTCCCGCGAAGACGGCTTCGCGCTTGATCTCGGGGTCGCGGGCGAAGAACGAGCCAGGCCCGGCGTCCTGGGGCAGGCCGAGGTCGATCAGGTAGCCGAAATCATCTGAGGCGAAACCGAGTTCGAGAGATACGGGCCGGGTGCGCGTGGTGCCCTGACTGCGCCCCGTGCGGCGCGCTCCGCCCACCCGTTCGGGACCGGCCCAGAGCACCGATTCGAGCCCGCCCTCGCGGGCCAGTGAACCGATGACCTCACCGCGGCCGCAGTCGGCCAACAACCGCAGCGCCCGGTACACCGACGACTTGCCCGTGCCGTTGGCGCCGGTGACGACGGTGAGGCCCGTCAGTGGCACGACGACCTCGCGCATCGACCGGTAGCCACGGATCGCGACGGTATGCAGCATGGCTCGACGTTAGGCGGGAGTGGTGACAGCCGGCGCGTTCGATTGCGGCATGGCAAGTTCCAGCCGGACGCCGAGAAGTCGCACCGGGCGATCGATGTCGAACTGATCGAACACCGCCAGCGCGGTGTCGACGATCGCCGACTCATCGGTGCTCGCGGCGGCAAGCTTGCGAATCTTGGTGCGGGTGAAGAACGTCTTGGTTCGTACGGTCACTGCGACGCGGGTCACCGTTCGGCCCTGTTCGACGACCTCGTCGAGCGTCCTGCGCGCCAGGTCGGCGACGGCGCTGTCCATCTCGACCCGGTCGGTGAGGTCCTGCGGGAAGGTGACGACGTGGCTGCGGGACCTCGGCACCCACGGCTCGGCGCTGACGTTGGTGTCACCACCTCCCTTGGCCAGGAGCAGAATCCACAGGCCGGTCGTGGGCCCGAAGATCGACGTCAGGAGGGTGGCGTCGGTGGCCGCCAGATCGGCGACCGTCGTGATGCCTTGGCCGGCCAGTTTCTTGGCGGTCTTGGAACCGACCCCCCAGAGTGCGTCGACGCCTCGGTCGCCCATGACTGCCATCCAGTTGTCGTCGGTGAGCCGGTAGACGCCTGCGGGTTTGCCGAATCCCGTCGCGACCTTGGCCCGCTGCTTGTTGTCGCTGATGCCAACCGAGCACGACAGTCCGGTCTCGGCCTCGACGACGGTACGGATGCGCTCCGCCAGAACGAAGGGGTCCTCGACGTCGGCGCCGAGGTAGGCCTCGTCCCAGCCCCAGACCTCGAGGGGATGACCGAGATCCCTCAGCAGGCCCATCACCTGTTCGGACGCCTCGTCGTACGCGTCGGGGTTGGAAGGCAGGAAGGTGGCGTCGGGGCATTTGCGGGCAGCCGTGCGCAACGGCATGCCCGCATGCACGCCGAACTCGCGCGCCTCGTAGGACGCGCAGGTCACCACCTTGCGTGGTTCATCGGGGTCACCGTTGCCGCCGACGATGACCGGAAGGCCGACCAGTTCGGGGCGACGGCGCAGTTCGACCGATGCGAGGAACTGGTCGAGGTCGACGTGCAGGACCCAGCTCTTGCCCATCGCGCCTACCGTCCGCAGAGCTTGCGCGCCACGCTCTCCCACGC
>NZ_JBOGDD010000747.1:0-7044 GCF_050701675.1 Mycobacterium sp.
CCGTGAGCGCGTTTGGCGTGCCCAGCTCGCCCAGCGTGGTGCCCGCGCCCTTCAACCACTTCCAGATCAGCTTGTCCTTGCTGTCATCGCTCGTGTTGTTCTTGAGCAAGAGGATCGACTTGCCGGCGCTCCGGCAGGTATTGCGGATCTCGCACGTCGGCGGAGGCGCAGGCTCATCGATGAAAAACTCGTCCATGCCGAAGCAGTCAACCGGATTCGCCGCGGTAAAGACCACCTTGTCGACCGCGTCGAAGGCACTGCCAAGATACACGGCGGTGCCGGGGAAACCCCAGTCCTCGCTCGGGAGCATGACAGGCGGTCCGGTGGAGACGCTGTTGTTGAAGCCTTCCACAAAGGCCTGCTCGTTTCCGGATGCCGGGCTGCCACCTTCATCGGTGTTCGACGTGAGCACGAAGTAGTTCAGGTCAAAAGTGCCGCCACCGATCTTGGTGATCTCGATCGAGACGACATCGCCGTACTCCCCGGTCGCCCAATGGGCGTGAATCACGTCGTTGTCAGCGTCGTAGTAGTTGCCGATGTTCGTCGAGATCCCGGCAGAGCCGGCATTGGGAACGAAGTCGAGCCGGAACCCGCCCTCTTCATAGAAGTCGACATCTTCCCAGAGCGAATCGTTGTCGGTGGTCTCGGTTGTCGCGTCTAGGAGTGTGACCGTTCCGCCCGTAAACGAGACCACCGTCGCCCGTGAGTCCCCAGGCAGCGTCATCGTCGTTGATACGACGACGGCACACATCAAAATTCGGCAAATCATCGTGTCCCTCCTTACCAATCCCTGGGGCTCGCGCTCAGGTGCGCGGCCGCGCTCATGCGGGCATCACTGTGGTTATCTTGACTCAGTCAGAGCGCTATAAATGTCACCTGCGGTGTACCCATCGCTGTTCGAGAATCTTGGTCTTGCCGTTGGTACTGCAGGGGCCGTCTGCGCCGCTGAGCAATGGGCGCTACTGCTTCGCCTTGAACTGCGTCGCGTCGTTCTTCTTCTCGTCGGCGAAGGTGAACGTGCTCTCCAGGCAGAGCGGCGAGCCGTTCTTCTTGAGCTGCACCGTCACTGGGTAAGTCAGTGGCAACGCTGGGTCAGGCAATCCTGCGCCCGCACCCTTGACCAGCGCTTTCGACTTCGCGCTGGTACCGGCCTTCAGCAACGCGTTCGTCACATCGTTCGGGCCGGCGCCCTTGAACTTGTAACCCTTGTCGGCGATTGCGCTCCATCCCTCGCCTGGTGGCATTCCCGCATAGGCAATCAGCGCGTTGGCGCTCCCGGCATAGACACACAGCGAGTAGCTGGCACTCAAGACCGGCTCGGTCGGGTCGGCAAGCTGCGACTGATCCAAGGCGCCTCCCTTGACCCACTTCCAGATGAGTTTGTCCTTTGAGTCATCCGAAGGACTCTTCATCGAGAACTTCGACTTCAGTGATGTCAGGCAGCCAAAAGCGGGCACGGACCCACACGGGGTGTTCAATGCAAACACCTCAATACGACCAAACTCGGCGGGGTTCGTAAAAGACGTATCGCCGAGAATATTGGTCGGCCCATCGCCGTATGAAAAGTAATTCAAATATCCTCCGTCGAGAGTCTCCTCCACATCGATGTCATGTCCTCCGCCGAACATGAAACCGTACGAGAAAGAGGCTGTCTGATATTCCCCTTCTGCAACACCGAGGCGTTGGCGTTGGATCACTACGTCCACCAAATTGAACAGAAATGCTGTCCGATCTGCATCGAGCGGGGTATAAACGTACCCCGAGCCTCCCTGCCAGCTGTTCGGATTGTAGCCGCCAATGATCGTCGTCTCAGGACCAGTCACCTCGAGCACGGTGAAGGTAGGGCCCATTCCATCAACCGCGGCGTGGAAGTCTGTGCCTCGCTTCCCGTCGCCCGGGACACGGTCAAACACTTTTGTCAGCGTCAGCGGCCCCGCACCCAGCCATGCCTCGAGCTGCGCCACGTCCGAAGCCCCGAGAAGGGCCGATCCCCCGACGACGGTGCCGGCAGAAGCGACGGATGACGTGCCCGCCACGGCGGCCACAAGAACAACGATCGCCCACAGGCACGTGGTGCTCCTCAAAACCATCTTTCCCCCCGCCTCCCGTCGTGTGACGGGCTTCGCATGCCGGTGTCCCCGCCGGCGCACGTTTCGTTTTTGCCACGTACAAGCAACCACAGTCCGAAAGCAATTAGGGAAAACCCGTAGTGTCAGCAGTAGTGGTTTCGCATTCGGAAGCGCTGCGCGCGGCTGGCTGCGCCATGGCAACCCGCCCGGTGACCCGTCGACGGCACCGCGCTGCGGGGCGCGGACACGGGCAGGGGCGCCATGCCGAGCGCCCCGGGTGCGCGGCCGGCGCCGCGGTCGGATGCACGGCGGCGCCCGCGGCAGCGGCGCACCGCCTGGCAACCAAAATGCCCTGAAACACGGGGAGCATGGCCGGCTTGCCGTGCTGGAACGTAAAGCCGCTCGGTCCCTGATGGTGGCGCTTGGCCCGTGAGCGAACGTCGGCCGTTGGGGCACCATGAGGTTGGGCGAACGACGCGCACCTCACCGCTTGGCGATTCTACGACGAACCTGGCTTTCCCCGGATGAAGACGGCCCCTGCGACGAGATGCCGCAGGAGCCGCGTTGTGGTGCGGTGGAGCAGCCGAGACTACTGCTTCGCCTTGAACTGCGTCGCGGTATTCTTGATCACGGCGCCGGAATTGTAGACCGCCTCGAAGCAGGTGCTGTTCGAGTCGTTGACCAGCTGCACGGTCACCGGCAGCGTCAGCGCCGGGGCGAGCGTGTCGGGCAAATAGGTCCCCTTGCCCTTCACCAGGGCCTTCGCCTTGCCGGCGGCGCCGCTCTTGAGAATCACCTTCTGTGCACCGTCAGGCAGACCGTTCGCGCTCTTGAACTTGAACCCCGTGCTGCCGAGTGTCTGCCAGCTTGGCGCACCCGCAGGGATGGTGAGCGCGGCGGAGGAGGTGCCGGCATACAGGCAGAGCGTGTACTCCGTGAGCGCGTTTGGCGTGCCCAGCTCGCCCAGCGTGGTGCCCGCGCCCTTCAACCACTTCCAGATCAGCTTGTCCTTGCTGTCATCGCTCGTGTTGTTCTTGAGCAAGAGGATCGACTTTGCGTCGTCCCCCAACGGGCGCCGCGACTGTTTCACTGTTTTCCAACTGTGTCCACAGTGTGTTCAGCGCTTGGAGGGCGCTTGGCCAGGTAGTGGTTCCGGAAGCGTCTAAGTTATTGAATGGCCTCGGGGCGACTCGAACGCCCACGCCCTTTCGGACAACAGATTTTGAGTCTGTCGTGTCTGCCAATTCCACCACGAGGCCGTGCGCAGGAACGTGCCATCGTTGGGCCCCGACTGCAACGGGTCCGTGCCGCCACGGCGTGCGTGGGGAAAAGAACCTGCTCCGGATTACGCGCACTGAACGGAGGAAGCGGATTCTGATGATCAGCACTGTGCTGACCCAGGCGAAGAGGGGCCTGTGTGTTGTAGGGAATGGGCGTGATGATCGTTTGCTCACTCCTGCTCGCCGGGGGCATGACTCTGGCGACTGCATCGACGCCTCCCGGAACCAGCGCGCTCCCGCCGCCCGCCGCCACGCCAGGCTCGTCGGCGCTCAGGCCGATCGACCAGGCTGCGCTGCAGGCCATGGTGGAGACGACCGCCCGGGCACTCCTGGTCCCCGGCGCCCTGGTGCTGTTGCGCACACCGCAGGGCGAGTTCACGGCGGTCTACGGCACCACCGCGCTGGGCACTGCCAGCCCGCCCAGCGCTGACACCCACTTCAGGATCGCTTCGAATACCAAGACGATGACCGCCGCGGTGCTGATGCAGCTGGCGCAGGAAGACACGCTCCGTCTCGACGATCCGGTCTCACAGTACGTCCCGGGCGTGCCCAACGGCGACCACATCAGCATCGCCGAGCTGCTGGGGATGCGCAGCGGCCTCTACAACTACACCAATGCGCCCGCGCTATCGGCGAGCCTGGATCGTGACCCGACCAGGGTGTGGTCCGCCGCCGACGTGTTGGCCATTGCGTTCGCGCGGCCACCCAACTTCCCGCCCGGGACAGCCTACGAGTACAACAATACGAACTACGCGCTGCTCGGCCTCGTCGCTGAGAAGATCCATGGCAAGCCCCTGGCGCAGGTGATGCGGGACCGGCTGTTCGGGCCGCTGGGCCTGCAGCACACCGTGCTGCCCGCCAGTGCGGTCAACACCCTCCCCGAGCCCTACTCGCACGGCTACCTGTACGGCAGCACCTCGGTCGCCCTGATGGGCTCACCGTCCTACGCACCCGAGGTCCAGGCCGCGGCCCGCGCCGGCACCCTGCGGCCGAATGACTACACGGGCCTGAACCATTCCGTTGCCGCGGCAGCCGGGGGGGTCGTCTCCACCGCCAACGATCTCGCCATCTGGATCCGGGCACTGGTCGCCGGCCAGGTGCTCGACGCCGCCTATCAGCGCCGCTGGCTCGACGGCTTGCGGCCCGAGGACCCAGCCAAGCCCGACGGACAGCAGTACGGGTACGGCATCGCCCAACTGCGCTGGGGCCCGAACACGCTCTATTTTCACGGCGGCGAGACCGCCGGCTACAACTCGAAGATCTGCTACGACCCAGCCAACCAGATGACGCTGGTCGTGTGGACCAATCTGGCCGTAGCGCTCGACGGACAGCAGCCGGCCAACACGCTCATGGTGAACGTGCTCGACCAGATCTACGAGGTGTCGCCGCTCGCCCCTTCCGCACCGCGCGGGAAGGTCAGGCCGTGACGCGGGTCGGGACTATTGCGGCGGGCCCTGGGGCTCGGGTCGCAGGAAGGTGTCGAGCGGCTGCGGGGCTTCGGTCTGCCGCATCGCCTGTTGGTACTTCACCTTGGCCTGCGCCTCGCGGGCCAGGCGCTTGATGGTCGGGTGCGGCTCGGTGCGCTCGACGTTCTGCAGGAACTCGATGGTCTCGGGGTCGCCGATGTCGCCGAGGGCGAAGATGGCGGTGCCGCGCGTGGCGTGGTCGAGATCGCGGCCGAGGAACTCGACGATCGGCTTGGAGGCGCGTTGGTCGCCGATCTTGCCGAGCGCCGCCAGGATGCGCTGCTTCACCTCGGGCTCGGTGCCGCGCAGGAAGAGCTGCTGGATCAGCACCGGGGTGGCGTCGGCGGCGCGCAGGTCGCCGCAGGAGTCGATCGCCTTGGCTTTGACGCGCATGTCGGAATCGCCCAGCGCCTGCACCATGTAGGCGATGGCGGCCGGCTCGTTCGACTCGGTCATCGAGCGCAGGCCCTGCAGGCGCTCCATCGGGTCCTCGCTGTCCATCTGGCGAGCGAAGTCTTCGACGCTGGTGCCCTTGGTCTGCTTGTCGTAGCGCTTGCGCACCTGGTCGGCCGAGATCTGCGCCCCGGCGCGGCCGCCGGCCGTGGCCACGAGACCGGCGACCGCCAGGCTCGCCAGTACGATGCGGGTGCGCGACATCATCATTGCACGTCCAACCGGCTCACCCGCGGTGCGCCCACGGTCGCACCTTGGGGTCTACCGGCATCAGGCGGATCATCACCCAATCGGCCATCGGGAAGACGGCGTAGTCGGGCGGGCTGTCGGCCTGCAGGTCGAGCACGACGCGCAGCGAGCCGAGCTGGCGGGTGACCTGCACCGTGGAGACCAGCGAATCGCCGCCCGGGAACACTTCCTCGCCCGATTCGGTGCCGGTCGGCCCCTGGATGTCGAGGACGATGCGGGCCGGGTTGTTGTAGCTCGAATGGGTCACCGCCGTCGGCAGCCGCGAGAGCTTGAGGAAGACGCCGCGGAAGCCACCCTCGGCGCTGACGACCTCGAACTCGCGCAGGTCGAGCGGGACGTCGATGGCCGACAGACTGGCGGAGACAGCGGGATCTTCAGCGCCGAGCTCGTCAGCGGGCTTGCGGGTGACACAGCCACCAGCCAGGACCGCCAAGGCGAGCGCGCCGCAGAACAGCGGGCGAATTCGCATCATGGACCATCAGTGATACCGGAGCGGGCGCCGTGCAGCAACCTTGACTCCCCCCAGACCCGCCGGTACAAACGCTCGATATACTCAGCAGGTTTCGGAGGTGGGAATGCGTAGAGCTTCAGCGGCGGTGGTGGCGCTTCTCTGTGGGGCGGTCGGATGTTCGACCGTTCAGTCGACGCCACCAGCCGCAAAACCCGCCGCCGCCACCCCGGCCCTCTACGCCACGCCCGTGGCCGTGCCGACCGTACCGAAGGCCACGCCGCTGCCCGCCGGCGCCCCGCCGCTGCCGACGCGCCCGGTGAAGAACCCGGACAGCGACGCGCAGAAGGCGGCCGGCAAGATCGTCGGACCGATCGTCACCCACGCCGGCGCCGCCAGCGCCGACGGCCGCGTCCTGGCACCGACCGGCAAGACCGCCCAGGGCGTGCCGATCTACCGCCACCCGGTCGGCGCCGGCTTCATGATCGTCATCGAGGGCAAGCCGGGCATCAGCAACGTCGAGGTCGGCCGCAGCATCTTCCGCTACGATGCCAACGATCCTTCGCTGCGCCCCGATCTGGAGATCGAGGTCGACCGCCCGCTCGGCGACGGCAGCGCCGCGGTGTGCGACCAGCGCCGGCCGAGCATCGGCGGCATACCGGCGATCGATCCGCCCAGCTATGCCGATACGGCCAAGGTCGCCGCGGCGCTGAACGATCTGTCCTGCCGCTTCGAAACCTTCATCGAATCGAACTCGTCGTGCACGCTCAACAAGTACGGCGACTTCGAATTCGCCAACAAGGACACCAAGGTCCAGTTCTGCCTCGTCGTGGCGCGCTCCTGGCAGTTCCCCGACGGCGATACGCTGGTCAGCGTGCGCCTGCGCGACACCGACGGCAACCCGGGCCCGGTCTCCCGCTTCGTTCTGCAGAGAAAGCCGAATCCGACCCAGCCACCGCGGGCGCGGCCGACCGCGACGCCCACCGTCTCGAGGCGCAGAGAATGACGCGAATCACGACTCAGGCACTGGCAGCCCTGTTCGCCCTCTCGCTCGCCGGCTGCGGCGGCTGCAACAAGAC
>NZ_JBOGDD010000748.1:0-19450 GCF_050701675.1 Mycobacterium sp.
GATTGAGGTAGCGCAGTTGCGCGTGGGCGACCTTGATGCCGTTGCGCCGCGCCCGCCTGCAGGCTTCACCGATGGGGCCGTAGGAACTGCCCCACCCGAGGATCAGCAACTCGGCATCACCGGTCGGGTCGTCGACGACGAGATCGGGCACGTCGACACCGTCGATCTTGGCCTGCCGCAGGCGCACCATCAGGTCGTGGTTCTTCGGCTCGTAGGAGATGTTGCCAGAGCCGTTGGCCGACTCCAGTCCGCCGATGCGGTGCTCGAGGCCCGGCGTTCCAGGGACCGCGAACTGGCGCGCGAGCGTCTCGGGATCCCTGGCGTAGGGCTGGAACGGCTCGTCGGGCTTGGCGAAGGTGTGATTGATCGGCGCGAACGTGGTGACGTCCGGGATGCGCCACGGCTCGGAGCCGTTGGCGATGGCGCCGTCGGACAACAGGATCACCGGCGTCCGGTAGGTCAGCGCTATCCGCACGGCCTCGACCGCGACCTCGAAGCAGTCCGACGGCGACTGCGGAGCCAGCACCGCGACCGGCGATTCGCCGTTGCGGCCGTACAGCGCCTGCAGCAGGTCGGCCTGCTCGGTCTTGGTCGGCAGACCCGTCGAAGGCCCGCCGCGCTGCACGTCGACTACTAGCAACGGGAGCTCGGCCATCACGCCGAGGCCGATGGCCTCCGCCTTGAGCGCCACCCCTGGGCCCGACGTGCTGGTGACACCGAGCGCACCGCCGTACGACGCGCCGAGGGCAGCGCCGATGCCCGCGATCTCGTCCTCGGCCTGGAAGGTCAGGACGTTGAAGTTCTTGTGCTTGGACAGCTCGTGAAGAATGTCCGACGCCGGCGTGATTGGGTAGCTGCCCAGCATCACCCGGGTGTTGGCCAGTTGGCCCGCGACGACGATGCCGTACGCGAGTGCGGCGTTGCCGGAGATCTGGCGGTACTCACCCGACTTCAGCTTGGCGGGCGACACCTCGTAGGTGGTGCCGAACGCCTCCGTGGTCTCGCCGTAGTTCCAGCCGGCCCGCAGCGCCAGGACGTTCGCCTCGGCGATCTCGGGCTTGCTGGCGAACTTCTCGCGAATGAAGGTCTCGCTGTGCTCGAGCTCGCGGCTGTACATCCAGGACAGAAGGCCGAGCGCGAACATGTTCTTCGCCCGCGAGCCGTCCTTCTTCGAGGCGCCGATCTCTTCGACGGCGCCGAGCGTCAGTGACGTCATCGCGACGGCCTGCACGACGTAGTCGGACAGCTCGTCGGTCTCCAGCGGGTTGGCTTCGTACCCGACCTTTGCCAGGTTGCGCTTGGTGAACTCGTCGGAGTTGGCGATGATCAGTCCACCGCGCGGCAGGTCGCCCACGTTGGCCTTCAGCGCGGCGGGATTCATCGCGACGAGAACGTCCGGGCGGTCTCCCGCGGTCAGGATGTCGAAGTCGGCGATCTGGATCTGGAATGACGAGACGCCGGGCAACGTGCCCTGTGGTGCGCGGATCTCGGCGGGATAATTCGGTTGCGTCGCAAGGTCGTTGCCGAACAGCGCGGCCTCGGTGGTGAAGCGGTCGCCGGTGAGCTGCATGCCGTCGCCGGAGTCGCCTGCGAAACGGATGACGACCTTCTCGAGCTTCTGCGGGGTGGAATTCGTCCCGGCTTCGCCACCGTTCAAGCTCACGGCCCCCTGCCTTTCACGCGTTGCGGGAGGACGTCGTTCCGCGTCGCAGTGAAGCTCGCTGTCGCGAGCGCGCCGCCGGGCTGACGTTCACCCAATTTTTGTCTGTCACTAGCAGTACCGATTATTGCACTTCTCTTAGGCTGACCTTTACCGGACCAGGGCGTGTCTCGCACATCGCGCACGTGGAACGCGCAGTTCACTAGCGTGAAGCCGCACGCTCCGCGAGGCCAATGTGGTTTTCGTCACTCTCGCAGCGTCGCATTCCTAAGAAAAAGGCTACCCGTCAGTAGCCGAAGGGCTAGCGGTGGCCGGGTCAAACTTGACACATGTCGATTCCGAACGCTTCGACCTGCGCCTACACCCGATCGGGCGAGTCCACCTTCAGGCGCTTCTGCAGTTCGCGCGCGACGAGTTCGCTGGCCCGTTCGGCCGCGACCACCGGGTCTGCGCCCGCGGCGCGGTTGGCGACGTAGCAGGCAGTGAACATGTCACCTGCACCCGTGGCCTGCACCCCGGTGACCCGCCAGGCGGCGGGGACCCGAACGACGCTGCCGTCGGTGTAGATGTCGCAGCCCTCCGATCCCAGAGTTACCAGGATCTCCGGCACACCGAGTCGTTCGGCCGTTGCGGCATCGAACTCCCCGTCCGCGACGATGACCGCTTCGTCCTCCGCCAGCTTGAGGACGCTGATGTCGCGCAGCAGGCTGTGCGGGTAGTTCCGGTTCACGGCGAGCGGACCCAGCTGGTCGACCCGGACGAGGCCCTGGCCGTCATAGGCGACGCGATGTCCGCGGGCGGCGAGCAGCGCCAGCGTGCTGTCGGGAAAGTCCGCCCGCAGCAGCGGAGCGAGGTGCACCCAGGTGGTGCCGGGGTCGGCGGTTTCGATCTCGGCGTCGCCCCAGATGGGTCCGAGCGCCGCAACGGACATTGCACGGTGATCGACGTCGACGTAGTCGAGTCGGAACGACGCCGTCCGGTCGGAGTCGATGATGCGGACCAGCGACCCGAAGCGGTCGAGCACCGCGGCGAACAGCTGGTGATCCTGCGGCGCGCCCATCGCGACGATCTCGCCGGGCCCACCCGCGTACTCCAGCGCGACGCCTGCGAACGACGCACAGCCGCCCGGGCTGGAGGGCGCACCGTCGATGACGTCGATGGCCAGGTTGCCCAGGACGGTCACACCGTTGATGAGTGGCCGCACCGATCGAGTCTCCTGATCTCAGTCGGCGCGCAGGAGTCGCCGTGAGGCGAAATGGTATCCGGGATCGACGGGAATCGACGAAATGAACGTCAGCCGGGCAGGTTGTAAGGCGTGATCACCTGGATCGGCACGGGCCGCGCAGGCTCCGCAGGCAGCGCCCCGTGGTGCTGCAGGATGAGCCGCATCGCGAGCCGCGCGTCGGCGCGCAAATCGTTGTGCAGGACGACCGATATCCTCCCGTCGCGTAGCAACCTGCGGTTGTCGGCGTCGAGGTCGTGGGCGATAAAGACGCGGCACACTCTTCCTAATTTCTCGAACGCGGCGACCGTAGCGGTGTTGCCACCGCCGGGCGAGTACACGGCCTCGATGCCCGGATGCCGTCTCAGCGCGTCGAGCACCAGATGCTCGTTGGTCTCGTCGATGCCGTCGCTGTCGCTGACCTCGACGATGTCGCGTCCCGAACCACGCAAGGCCGATCGGAACCCGATCTCGCGTTCTCCTTCGCCACGAAAGACCGTGCGGCTCAACGTGATCAGCACTCCCGATGACGTCGAGCCCAACCACTGATCCATTAGATAGGCCGCCGTCACGCCTGCGCCGTGATTGTCGATGCCGACGTACGCGTTGCGGGAACTGGTCGGCACGTCGGTCGTGTAGGTGATCACGGGTACGCCTGCGCCGACGACGCGATCGACGGCCTCGACCACCTCGGGGGCGTCCTGCGCCTTGAGGACGACGCCGTGGCTGCCGCGGATCCGGGACAGGACATCGACCATCTGGGCGGGCGAACCCGACTCCCACAGATGGAAGCGGGCCCGCAGCATCGCCGGCGCGAAGACGGGAAGTTCGGCCTCGACAGCGGCGCGAAACGCGTCGGAGAACCGTTGCGGCGTCTGCATCACCACGTCGATGAGGAAGCGGCGTCCGTTGAGGCGCAGCTGGGCGCGCTGTTTGTCGAGGTCGGCAATGGCCTGTGCGACCTCCGCACGGGTGTTCTCCCTGACTCCGGGACGGTCGTTGAGGACCCGATCGACGGTCGCCTCGCTCAGCCCCGATTGCTGGGCGATCTCCCGCACCTTGTACCGGTGTGGCACGTCGGCCTCCCTCCTCCAGCGATTTCGGCGCGGAAAGTTGCGCTGAGCGCCACTCATCGCGCCGAAGTCACGGTGACACAGTGAGGGTTTTTTGATTGGTTTTTGGTGTTGATTGCGGTGCGCGTCACAACAAGACTAACGACATGACTGCATCAACCACCGAGACACGCGCCGCGTGGATCGACCAGGCGGACTGCGACCTCGACGACTTCCGTGCACTGGTGTCCGTCGACACCGACCCCGCCGACTATCCGCTCGCGAGCGACGTCCGCCTCGGCGCGCTCGTCTACTCCGCCGAGACGATGGCGAATGCCGACCGGCACGCCCTACAGACGGAGTTGATCCGCGCGCTCGCCGACGGACCCGGCGTCGTCGTGTTCGAGGGCGCCTTCGAGCCCGCCGTCGTGGACCGCGCCAGCGTGGCGTTCACCGCCATCATCGAGGCCCAGCGCGAGGCGGGGGGCGCCACAGGCGACCACTTCGGCAAGGCAGGCGCCAACGACCGGGTCTGGAATGCGGCGCAGAAGCTCGCTCTGCACGCCCCCGAGGTGTTCGCCGACTACTACGCCAACGACGCCATCGCCCTGGTGTCACAGGCGTGGCTGGGCCCTCGCTATCAGGTCACCTCGCAGGTCAACGTCGTCAATCCCGGTGGCGCAGCTCAGGTTCCGCATCGCGACTACCACCTTGGCTTCGTCGACGCCGACCAGTTGGCGGCCTATCCCGCGCACCTGCACCGCATGTCTGCGGCCCTCACCCTGCAGGGCGCGGTCGCACACTGCGACATGCCCCTGGAGAGCGGGCCGACGATGCTGCTGCCCCACTCGCAGAAGTTCGCGGGTGGCTACATCGCCTTCTACCAGCAGGAGTTCATCGACTACTTCGCCACCCGGCAGGTGCAGGTGACGTTGCGCAAGGGCGACGCGGTGTTCTTCAACCCCGCGCTCATGCACGGGGCGGGCGCCAACACGTCGACGGACATCCGCCGGATGGCCAACCTGTTGCAGATCTCGTCGCCGTTCGGACGGGCGATGGAGACGCTGGACCGCACCGCGATGGTGCGGGCCACCTATCCCGCGCTGCTGGCGATGAAGGCGTCCGGACGCTCGGATCGCGACATCCTCAACGCGGTCAACGCCACCGCCGAGGGCTATCCGTTCCCCACCAACCTCGACAACGACCAACCGATCGGAAGCCTCGCGCCGCCGAGCCAGGTCGACACCGTGTTGGCCGCCCTGGCCGACGGACTCACCCCCGAAGCACTCGACGTCGCACTCGCGCAACACATCGAACGGAGAACTCCATGACCACCCTCGGCGTAATCGGGCTGGGCCGCATCGGCGCCTTCCACACTGAAACCCTCAGCGGCATCGACGGCCTGGACGGGCTGGTGATCACCGACGAGCGCACCGACGTCGCACACGCCGTGGCCACCAAGTACGGCGTCAGGGCCGTCGACACCGTCGACGAACTGTTGTCCTCCGGCATCGACGGAGTGGTCGTAGCGGCGGCGACGCCGGCCCATGCCGAGTTGACGCTTGCCGCGGTGCAGCGTGGCCTCCCGACGTTCTGCGAAAAGCCGATTGCGTCCACGGCGGCCGAGAGCGCCCGCGTCGCCGAGGTGATCCTCGCCTCCGGGGTGCCCGTTCAGGTCGGCTACCAGCGCCGGTACGACGCGGCGTTCGCCGCGGCCAAGCGCGCCGTGGACGACGGGTCGCTCGGCACCCTGCACACGGTGCGCAGCACCACGATGGACCCCGCTCCCCCACCGATGGACTACATCAAGGGCTCCGGCGGCATCTTCCGCGACTGCGCAGTGCACGACTTCGACGTGCTGAACTGGATCACCGGGCAACGGGCCGTCGAGGTCTACGCCACCGGGACGGTCCAGGGCGACCCGCTCTTCACCGAGTACGACGACGTCGACACCGCCGCCGTGGTCGTGACGTTCGACGGCGGCGCCACGGGCATCGTGTCCGCCGCCCGCTACAACGCCCGCGGTTACGACTGCCGCCTCGAGGTCCACGGCTTCGACGACAGTGTCGCGGCCGGCTGGGACCAGGGCGTGCCGCTGCGAAACATGGATCCGCGCAATGACTTTCCCACCGGACCCGCTCATCACTTCTTCATGGACCGTTTCACCGAGGCGTTCCGCGCCGAACTGACCGAGTTCGTCCAGGTGGTCAAGGGCGGCGCGATCCACGGCGCGACGGTGGCCGACGCCGTCGAGGTGGCTTGGCTCGCCGAAGCCGCCGCCGAGTCCCTGCGCCGGCACGCACCGGTCACGATCGCGGAGGTGCGGAACTCGTGAGTGCCATCAAGATCGCGGGAGCGCCGATCTCCTGGGGCGTCTGCGAGGTGCCGGGCTGGGGATTCCAGTTGGACCGCGAGCGGGTGCTGACCGAGATGCGCGGATCTGGCTTGACCGCAACGGAGCTCGGACCCGAGGGCTTCCTTCCGACGGACACCGAGGAGCTGAAATCGGTTCTGCGCGCCCACGATCTGGCCTGCGTCGGTGGATTTGTCCCCGTCGTGCTCTTCAAGGACGACCATGATCCGGCCGACGACCTTGCGGGCCCTCTGGAGTCATTGGTCGCCGCAGGCGCCGGTGTCGTGGTGCTCGCGGCGGCCACGGGGTCCGACGGTTACGACTCCCGTCCCGTCCTCGATGACGCGCAATGGTCGACGCTGTTCGCCAACCTCGACAGGTTGGCCGCCATCGTCGCCGCCCGAGGCCTGCTGGCGGTGCTGCATCCGCACGTCGGCACCATCGTCGAGACCCGCGCGGACGTCGACAAGGTGCTCGCGGGGTCCTCGATCCCGCTGTGCCTGGACACCGGCCACCTGCTGATCGGCGGGACCGACCCGTTGGAGCTGGCCAAGGCAGTGCCGAACCGCATTGCCCACACCCACCTCAAGGACGTCGACGCCGCACTGGCCGCCAAGGTGCAGTCCGGCGAGCTGAAGTACACCGATGCCGTGAAGGCGGGGATGTACACCCCGCTCGGGACCGGTGACGTAGACATCGCGGGGATCGTCTCGGTGTTGCGGGACAACGGCTTCGATGGCTGGTTCGTCCTCGAACAGGACACCATCCTCGACGGCGAGCCTGCCGACGAGGGGCCCGTCCGTGACGTGCTGGCCAGTGTCGCGCACCTACTGCAGGTCACCGCGTGACGTTGCAGCGAGAAGCGAAGCGGGATCGCGTATGAGCCTGCGCATCGGAGTTCTCGGCGCGTCGCGGATCGCCGAGTTGGGGATCGTCGGCCCCGCGGCCGACCTCGGCCACCGACTGGTGGCAGTGGCGGCACGGGACCGATCGCGCGCCGAGGTCTTCGCCGAGAAGTACGGCGTGGAGAGGGTCGTCGACGGCTACCAGGCGGTGATCGACGATCCCGACGTCGATGTCATCTACAACCCGCTGGCCAACTCCCTGCACGCACCGTGGAATCTCGCCGCGATCGCGGCGGGCAAGCCCGTGCTGAGCGAAAAGCCCTTCGCCCGTGATGAATCCGAGGCACGATTCGTCGCAGAGACAGCCGACGCTGCGGCAGTCACCGTGCTGGAGGGCTTTCACTACTTCTTCCATCCCGTCACCCAGCGTGCATTCGCGCTGGCCGGCGACGGCACCATCGGCGACGTCGTGCACGTCGAGGTCCGGATGTCGATGCCCGCACCGGGCGACGACGACCCGCGCTGGTCTCTGGAATTGGCAGGCGGAGCCCTGATGGACCTCGGTTGTTACGGCTTGCACGTGATGCGGTCGCTGGGCCGCCTCGCGGCGCCAGGCATCGAGGGCAGGCCCTCGGTCGTCCGCGCGCATGCCGAGCAGCGCACTCCCGGAGTGGACGCCTGGTGTGACGTCGAGCTCGGCTTCCCCGGCGGAGCAACGGGATTGGCTGCCCACTCGATGGTGGGAGAAAGGCATTCGTTCAGCATCTGGATCGTGGGTACGGCGGGCAGTCTCCTGGTGCACGACTTCATCAAGCCAAATGCCGACGATCGACTGACGATCACCACTCCGGCGGGCACCACGGTCGAACGACTCGGCACCAGAACGTCCTACACGTATCAGCTGGAGGCCTTCGCCGCCCACGTGCAGCACGGCACCCCGCTGCCCTTCGGCACTGCCGACGCGGTGGCGAACATGGCCTTCGTGGACGCCGCGTACCGCGCCGCGGGGATGCAGCCCCGTTAGCGCCGTCAGGGTCGGGGCTTGCCGCGCTTCGTCCGTGGGCGGGTCGCCGCCCGCTCGTGCCACCGCAGTCGCAGCAGCATCACCTGCCGGTGGGCGCTGAAGGAGATGGCCAACGGGTCAAGCCACGCCGACGCACGCGCCGATTGCTTGCGGTCGATGTCCACACGTCGATTGTGCCGTGCGAGCGCGGATCGGGCACGGTGACGCGGGCCATCAGATGACGTCGGGTCGTTGAACAACCGCCCAACTTCGGCCGTATCGCTGCGCGCGCTGAGGGCTTTTTGCCGGATTTCCGGTGTTGAATCCGACGCTCGAGCGCATAAGACTGACCCGCATGAGCAACTTCGAACTCGCCGTAAGTGCCGAGATGGTGTTCGAGGAGTTGCCGATCGTCGAACGGGTCCGACGCATCCACGACATGGGCTTCGCCGCCGAGATCTGGAGTTGGCACGACAAGGATCTCGACGCACTGGCGGCTACGGGTGCGAAGTTCACGTCGATGACCGGATATCTCCACGGCGACCTGATCGACCCCGAGACCGCCGGCGAGGTGGTGCGCACCGCCGAACTGAGCATCAGGGCCGCTGAAACGCTTGGCGTTACCCGCCTGAACCTGCACACCGCCGAACTCGTCGACGGCTTGCCTGCACGACCCCGCCTGCGCGCGACCGGCGCGATGTGGACCACCGCGCTGCGAACCCTGGAGAAACTGGGCGAACTCGGGGCATCTGCCGGTGTGGAGTTCTGCGTCGAGAATCTCAACACCATCGTCGATCATCCCGGCGTTCCGCTGGCCCGCGCCAAGGACACGCTGGCCCTCATCGAGGGCGTCGGGCACCCGAACGTCAAGATGATGCTCGACCTGTACCACGCGCAGATCGGTGAGGGAAACCTCATCGAGCTGGTCCGCCGCTGCGGCGCTGCCATCGGCGAGATCCAGGTTGCCGACGTTCCGGGCCGGTGCCAGCCGGGAACGGGCGAGATCTACTACCCGGCCATTGCGAAGGCGTTGCACGACACGGGTTATCGCGGCACCGTCGGCTTGGAGGGCTATGCCGCAGGCGACGACGTGGCGGCGCTCAACGCGTTCCGCGCCGCATTCACCGTGTAGATCTAGCCGCCGAATCGGTCGGCCAGGCGCTGCAGCGTCGACGTGATCCCGTCGCCGTTCTTCCTGTCGTAACCGAACGCGCTGATCATCAGCGGCACCTTCACGGTGCTGTAGTCGAAGGTCTCGGTGACCTCGGTGATCGTGGTGTCACCGGGCGTCGCCTCGGTCAGCTCCCAGCGCCAACGGTGCCCCATCGGGTGCTGCCACTCGACGACTTTGCCGTCCTGCACCTCGGTGACCGTCGAGGTGATCTTGTAGGGCACCCCGAACTGCTTCATCCCGACGGTGAACTTGTCGCCCACCGCCAGGTGATGGGGGCCCTTGACGTCGACGTCGCGAACGGTTCCCGACCCGTCGAGTTCGGGATGCCGGTGCGGGTCGACGATCATCGCGAAGATCTCCGCGGCAGGCGCCTTGACCAGAACCCGCCTGGCCACCTTCTGCGGACCGGCATCGACCTCGGACACGGTTGACGTAGTCATGTCCGTTGCCATACCCACCGGGTGAGCCCACCACACACCGCCCACCGTTGTCGCCCGATCGGGGGAAGTCTGCCGTTAGTCGGGAACGGGCGTGGTGAGAGGCTGATCGGCGTCGACGATCCAGGTGACGACGGCCCGCGCCTCGACGTCGCCGGGATTCAACGAGACGTGGGGATTGTCTCGCGTCGTCACGAAGGTTTCACCCGGGTGGAATATCCGTCCCGGTTGACCATCGATGATGACCTCGACGTCGCCACTGAGGACGTAACCACTCTCGACGCCGTGATGCAGGTGGTGCCCGGCCGAAGCCCTCGGCGGGAATGTGACCACACCGGTGACCGCATTCTGCGGTACCGGGGCATCGACGGGAGTCGTCTGCAGGATGTCACGGCTGACGGTCTGATCGGCTTGCGGCGAAGCATGGCTCAGCGCCGTAGCAGTGCCGCCGAGCATGACCATCGCAAGCGCTGCGCCGCCCGCCCGCGTGAAGATCGCCTTCATTGAATCCTTGCCTCCCACTGATCGTTACGCCATCGTCTGCCTGCGTGCTATTGCCCGTGTAGGCGTTGCGATGGGTGTAACGCACAGATGCCAGAACGCATTCATCGTCGGCCGCTGGTCACTGACGACAAGACCCCGCCGGCTGTTCAGCCGACGGGGTCCTGGGTCCGGCGTTACTTGCGACCGAGCTCGTGGCTGAGCGCCTCCAGCTCGTTGCCGCCCGCCATCTCCTGCGTGAGGTGCTCGAGGGTGATCTCGTCGTAGGTGCAGTCCAACTTCTGCCGACCGCGGTTGAGCAGCACGAAGTGGTCGCCCACCATGTGCGCGTGGTGCGGGTTGTGCGTGATGAAGATGACGCCGAAGCCCTGCTCCTTGGCTGCGGTGATATAGCGCAGCACCACACCGGACTGCTTTACGCCCAGCGCTGCCGTCGGCTCGTCGAGAATCAGTACGCGCGCCCCGAAGAACACCGCCCGCGCGATCGCGACGCACTGGCGCTGGCCACCGGACAACGAACCGATGGGGGCGTCGACGTCAGGCAGGTCGATGCCCATCTTCTTCAGTTCCGAGATGGTGGTCGCCCGCATCGCGTTGATGTCGAGTGACTTCAAGAGACCCTTCTTGCGCAGCTCCTGGCCCAGGAAGAAGTTGCGCCACACCGGCATCAGCGCGACGACGGCCAGATCCTGGTACACCGTGGCGATGCCTGCGGCCAACGCATCCTTCGGCGACTCGAATGTCATCGCCTTACCGTCGACGAGCAACTCACCTTCGGTCGGCTTGTGCAGACCCGCGATGATCTTGATGAGCGTCGACTTGCCCGCACCGTTGTCGCCGAGCACGCCGGTGACCTGTCCGGCCCCAACCCGAAGGTTGATGTCCTTGAGCGCGATGATGTTTCCGTAGCTCTTCCCGACCGACTTCAATTCGACCAGGGGCACGTCGCCGCCGGAGGGAGCATCGGCGGTGGGAGCTTCAGCGGTAGTGGTCATGTTCGTTTACCTACTTCTTCGCTGCGTAGTTACGGAAGACGTTGTTGGCGATGACCGCGAATAGGAGCATTGCGCCGAGGAAGAACTTGAACCAGTCCGGGTTCCAACCCGCGTAGACGATGCCCTGATTGGTCATGCCGAAGATGAACGCACCGATCAGGGTGCCGATCGCGGTGCCGTAACCACCGGTGAGCAGGCAGCCACCGATGACCGCGGCGATGATGTAGAAGAACTCGTTGCCGATGCCCTGACCGGACTGAATCGTGTTGAACGAGAACAGTAGATGCATGCCGACGAACCAGGCACAGAAGCCGACCACCATGAAGAGGCCGATCTTGACCTTCGTGACGGGGACGCCGACCGCGCGGGCGCTGTCCTGATTACCGCCGACGGCGAAGATCCAGTTGCCCACCCGAGTCTTGAAGAGCACGAAGGTGGCGATCGCGGTGAAGAGGATCCACCACAGCACGGTGATCCGGACTTCGACGGGGCCGAGCGAGATGGATGAGGCGAAGACGGTCTTACCCGAATCGAACCCCGCCATGTCGGACACGCTGGGCGTGGCCACCTGGCCGGCGACCAGTTTGGTCACGGCCAGGTTGACGCCGGTGAGCATGAAGAACGTACTCAGGGTGATCAGGAACGACGGAATCTTGGTCTTCATCACCATGTAGCCGTTGAAGAACCCGACCGCCAAAGCCACCGCCAGCGACAGTGCCGCGCCGAGCCATAGGTTCAGATGAAGGTTGTACGAGATGATCGACGCAGCAAGGGAACTCGTCGTCACGGCGACACCGGATGACAGGTCGAACTCGCCGCCGATCATCAGCAGGCCGACGCCCACGGCCATGATGCCGATCGTCGAGCTGGCGTACAGCACGGTGGCCAGCGACTCGGGCGAGCGGAATGGCGGCGCCACGACGAGGAAGAAGATGAAGATGCCGATGGCGCCGATGCCCGCGCCCATCTCGGGGCGAATCAGGATGCGCTGCAGCCTGTTCTGCTCCTTGACGCGCTCGTCGCGAACGACCTCGTGAGTCTCGAGGTCGAGGCCTGCCTTTGTTGTCATGATTTCTCTCTTTGCCTGGATGCTTTAGCGGGTGCCGGCCTTGGCCAGCGAGGCAACGGCGTCGATGTTGGACGCGTCAATGAATGACGGTCCGGTCAGCGTCGGCGCACCGCCACCGATCAGGTTCTTGTTGTTGATGTAGAGCCACAGCGCGTCGATGGCGAGGTAACCCTGCAGGTACGGCTGCTGATCCACGGCCCACTGAACCTGGCCGTTCTTGATCGCGTCGACCAGTGCAGCGTTGGTGTCGAAGGTGACGATCTTCGCCTGGCTGTTCGCGTTGCCGACCGACTGGATGGCGGTCAGAGCGATGGGCGCTCCGAGAGCGACGACGTGATCGACCATCGGATCCTGCTGCAGCTTGGCGGTGATGGTCGACTCGACCGAGGGCATGTCCTTGCTGTTGACGTTGAGGATCTCGGTGCTGCCCTTGAAGCCCTGCGTCACACCGGCGCAACGTGACTCGAGCGCGACCTGCCCCTGCTCCTGGATGACGCAGATGATCTTCTTGGCGCCGTCGGCGTTGAGCTTCTCACCGGCCGCGATGCCCGCCAGCTTCTCGTCCTGGCCGAAGTACTCCTGCACCCCCATCCGCTTGAAGTCGTCGAAGCCCGAGTTGAAGGCCGTGACCGGTATGCCGGCCGCCAGCGCGGCCTTGACCGCGGGCGCCATCGCGTCGGGCTTGGCCAGAGTCACGGCGATGCCGTTGACCTTGCTGTCGAGCGCGCTCTGCACGAGGTTGGCCTGGTTCGGCGCCTCGGGATCGGACGAGTAACGCAACTCGATGTTGTCCTTGTCCGCAGCGGCTTGAGCACCCTTGCGAATCAGATCCCAGAAGGAGTCGCCGGGCACCTCATGGGTGATCATCGCAACCGTCGCACGCGGGGTGTTCACGCCGCCCCCGGTACCGCCTGCGCCGCCGGTGTCAGCCGGCTTCCCACCGGTGCTCGAACACGACACGAGTCCGAGGGCGATAACCCCGGCTCCAGCGACGGCTGCCAGCCGAACAAACTTCATCGTCTCTCCTGTCTGCGGGTGCCGTGCGCCACGGCCCTGGAGACGATGTAATACGGGTCACAGCCGAAAGTCAACACTTTGTTCGGACATTAGGACTGCACGTCATATGGATCCAAGCGCCAAAATGTTAGCCAGCCGCCCCGAAGCCACTGCCGACCCCGAACCCACTAGCGGTCGACGAGCGTCGTCTCGAAGTAGTAGCGCGACGCGCGATAGCAATGGTCGCCGTACTCCACGGCTTTGCCCGAGTCATCGAAGGCGGTCCGGCTCATTGAGAGCAGGGGCGCGCCGGCCTTCTCGGTCAACAACCTGGCCTCGGTTCGCGTGGCGGGCCTGGCGCCGATCCGTTGCCTGGCGAGACGGATGTGCACACCGCGGGCGCGCAGCGCCTGATAGAGACCGATGCGCTCGAGTTCCTCTGCCGCAGGCGCCAAGTCGACCGGGAGATAGTTGACCATCACTGCCAGCGGCTCACCGTTGGCACGGCGCAGCCGCTGGATCGTGACGATCTCGTGGCCACTGGCCAAGTTCAGCTGCAGTGCGACCTCGTCGTCGGCAGCGCCGATCTGATAATCGAGCAGTTCCGTCGTCGGCTCCTGGCCCGCGCGGGCCAGGTCGTCGAAGAGACTGGTCAACTCGACGCGACGATGGACGGGATTCTGCACGACCTGCGTGCCGACCCCACGCTTGCGGACCAATAGGCCCTTGTCGACGATTTCCTGAATGGCACGACGCGTCGTCGGCCGGGACAACGTGAGCCGCTTGGCGAGGTCCAGCTCGTTCTCGAAACGATCCCCAGGGGCCAGGTCACCGTCGCGGATTGCCGCCTCGATCGCTTGCGCGAGTTGGTAATACAACGGCACAGGGCTCGATCGGTCGAGCTCAACCTGCAGTGGCACGTCGCCTCCGATCTCGGGTGACCAGACAAGACTGGCCCCAAGAGTAACACTGGCATGACGGCAAGTCTGAATGTCAGGACAAACTCTTGACAGAGCCGAGTGACGAGGCGCACAGTCTTAGGCAAGCCATTCAATTACCGCCCTGGGAGCTGACGTGTCCACCTCACAGCCGTTCGACGTGCTGGCCATCGGCCGAAGCGGCGTCGACATCTACCCGTTGCAGATAGGCGTCGGCCTGGAAGAGGTGACGTCATTCGGGAAGTTCCTCGGCGGCAGCGCCGCCAACGTCGCGGTGGCAGCGGCCCGTCTCGGCAACCGCGCAGCACTGATCTCCGGCGTCGGCGACGACCCGTTCGGACGATTCGTCCGAACGGAGCTGGACAGGCTCGGGGTCGACAATCGCTATGTCGCAACGCATGATGCCTATCCGACCCCGGTCACGTTCTGCGAGATCTTCCCGCCCGACGACTTCCCGCTGTACTTCTACCGCAAGCCGAGCGCTCCAGACCTTCAAATCACGCCCGACGAGATCGACGCCGATGCGGTCCGGTCGGCCCGGCTGTACTGGTCGACGGTGACGGGCCTTTCCGAAGAGCCGAGCAGAAGCGCGCACTTCACGGCGTGGGAGGCACGCGCCCGCGCTCCCCTGACCGTCCTCGACCTCGATTACCGCCCGATGTTCTGGGAGTCACCCGCAGCCGCGACCGAGCAGGTGCAGCGCGCACTGCAACACGTCACGGTCGCCGTCGGGAACCGTGAGGAGTGCGAGATCGCCGTCGGCGAGAGCAACCCCCGCAAGGCGGCGGAAGCTCTACTGGACCTCGGCGTGGAGTTGGCGATCGTGAAGCAGGGCCCGCGAGGCGTGCTCGGCAAGACCAGGCACAGCTCGGTGACCGTGCCGCCCAACGAGGTGGACGTCGTCAACGGACTCGGTGCGGGAGACAGTTTCGGCGGCAGCCTGATTCACGGCCTGCTGCGCGGATGGCCGCTGGAGAAGACACTGCGTTACGCAAACGCCGCAGGCGCCATCGTGGCCGCCCGACTCGAATGTTCGACCGCCATGCCCACCGCAGCAGAAGTTGCCGAGTTGGCAGAACAAACCGCGGTGGAGGCCGTCAATGTCTAACGCTCTCTGCGTCGACTACGCCCAGGTGACCGATCTGCGAGCCGCCGATCCTGGTGCCGTCGCCCGCGCTTGGCAGAACCGCACCACCCGGCCCACCATCCGTGGCGACGGCCGACTGATGATCGTGGCCGCGGACCACCCCGCCCGCGGCGCGCTGGCCGTCGGCAGCCGGCCGACCGCGATGAACAGCCGCACCGATCTGCTGGACCGTCTGCGCGCCGCGCTGGCCGACCCGGGTGTCGACGGTGTGCTCGCCACGTCGGACATCCTCGATGACCTGCTACTCCTCGGCGCGCTGGAGAACAAGGTCGTGTTCTCCTCGTTCAACCGTGGCGGTCTGGCTGGCGCGGCGTTCGAGTTCGACGACCAGATGACCGCCGCCACTGCGGAGTCGACCGCCACCGCCAAGATGAACGGCGGAAAGATGCTGTGCCGCATCGCCCTCGACGATCCCGGGACGGTCGCCACCATGGCGGCGTGCGCCAAGGCCGTTGACGAACTGGCCGCGCGTGGCCTGATTGCGATGCTCGAGCCGTTCATGTCGAGTCGGGTCGACGGCAAGGTGCGCAACGACCTGAGCCCCGATGCCGTCATCAAATCCGTCCACATCGGCCAGGGCCTTGGTGCGACGTCGGCGTACACCTGGATGAAGCTGCCGGTCGTTCCCGAAATGGACCGCGTGATGGAGTCCACCACGTTGCCGACACTGCTGCTCGGCGGTGATCCCGCCGATCCCGACGAAGCCTTCGCCAGCTGGGAGAAGGCGCTCGGCCTGCCGTCCGTCCGCGGGCTCATCGTCGGCCGCACCCTTCTCTACCCAGCCGATGACGACGTCAGCTCCGCGGTCGCGACCGCGGTCTCGATGGTGAGGTGAACATGTTCAGCAAGCTCTACATTCCGGCCCGCAGCGCCGAACTGCCGTACACCGTCAACGTCACGCCGCAATCCGCCGGCTGGACCGAGTCCTCCCTGCAGGTGCTCGAGTTGGACGATTCGCAGCGTGTGGACCTGCACACCGGCGACACCGAGGTGATGATCCTGCCGCTGGCCGGAGGTGGAGCCGTCGAGTGTGACGGCGCGACATTCGAATTGGCTCTGCGTGCCTCGGTCTTCGACGGCCCCAGCGACATGGTCTACATCGGCATCGGGCAGGAATACCGGCTCGCCGGTGAGGGCCGCTTCGCGATCTGCGGCGCCAACGCCAAGCGGTCGTTCCCCAACCGTCGAGTGGCGGCGGCCGACGTGTCCGTCGAGCTTCGCGGCGCGGGCAACTGCAGCCGCCAGGTCCACAATTTCGGCACCGCAGGCGTTTTCGAGGCTGACTCGCTGATCGCATGTGAGGTCATCACACCCGGCGGCAACTGGTCGAGCTATCCCGCGCACAAGCACGACGAGAACACGCCGACCCAGTCAGAGCTCGAGGAGATCTACTACTTCGAAATCGCTGCGGGACCGGATGATTCACGCGGGTTCGGCTACCACCGCGTCTACGGCACCCCGGACCGCCCGATCGAGGTGCTCGAAGAGGTGCGCACCGGCGACGTGGTGCTGGTCCCCCACGGCTATCACGGCCCCTCGGTCGCCGCTCCCGGCTATCACATGTACTACCTCAACGTGATGGCCGGACCCGGCGCCGAACGCGCCTGGAAGATCGTCGACGATCCCGAGCATGCCTGGCTCCGCGGCACCTGGGACGACCAGCCCGTCGACCCACGCCTGCCACTGCACTCACCCCAAGGAGCATGACCGTGGTTTCCACCGCGCCCAAGAAGGCGGAGAAGACCCCCGACACCGAGCCGACCGTGCGACTCACCGTCGCGCAGGCCACCATTCGGTTTCTCGGCAAGCAATACGTCGAACACGACGGCAGGCGCACCAAGTTCTTCGCGGGTGCGTTCGGCATCTTCGGGCACGGCAACGTGGCGGGCCTCGGCCAGGCGCTGCTGCAGGACGAGCTCACCGCGCTGGAGTCGGGCACCGAGCCGGACCTGCGCTATGTTCTCGGCCGCAACGAGCAGGCCATGGTGCACAGCGCCGTCGCCTACACCCGCCAGAAGGACCGCCTGCAGACGTGGGCCGTCACCGCCAGCGTCGGACCCGGCTCGACCAACATGCTGACCGGTGCCGCTCTCGCCACCATCAACCGGCTGCCGGTGCTGCTGCTGCCCGCCGACACGTTCGCCACCAGGGCCAGTTCACCCGTGCTGCAAGAACTCGAGCTGCCGTCCTCCGGCGACGTCACGGTCAACGACGCGTTCAAGCCCCTGTCTCGCTACTTCGATCGGGTCTGGCGGCCAGAGCAGTTGCCCGCCGCACTTCTCGGCGCGATGCGGGTGCTCACCGACCCCGTTGAAACCGGTGCAGCGACGGTAGCCATTCCTCAGGACGTGCAGGCCGAAGCCCACGACTGGCCGGAATCCCTGTTCGCCGAGCGCACCTGGCACGTCGCCCGCCCATTGCCGGAGCGTTCGGTCATCGCCCGCGCCGCCGAGGTCATCCGAACTGCCCGCAAGCCGCTGATCGTGGCCGGCGGCGGCGTCATCTACTCCGATGCCACCGACGCGCTGGCCGCCTTCTCCGAGAAGACCGGGATCCCGGTCGGGCAGAGCCAGGCGGGTAAGGGCTCACTCCCCTACGACCACCCGCAGTCGGTCGGCGCCGTCGGCTCGACCGGAACCACTGCGGCCAACGCCTTGGCGACCGAGGCCGACGTCGTCATCGGAATCGGCACCCGCTACAGCGATTTCACCAGCGCGTCGCGGACCGCGTTCAACAATCCCGACGTCCGCTTCGTCAACGTCAACGTGGCATCGATCGACTCGGTCAAGCAGGGTGGTGTCAGCGTGGTCTCGGATGCCCGCGAGGCGATCGAGGCGCTCGGCGCCGCACTGGGAGACTACTCCGTGGGTGACGAGTACCGCACCCGCGTGGGCGAACTCGCCAGAGAGTGGGAGGACACCGTTTCCGCCGTGTACCGGTTGGACGACGGTGGCGCTTTGAATCAGAACCAGGTGATCGGCCTGGTCAACACATTGTCCGACCCCCGCGACGTGGTCGTGTGTGCGGCCGGCTCGATGCCGGGCGACCTGCACAAGCTGTGGCGCACCCGCGACCGCAAGGGCTATCACGTCGAATACGGATTCTCCTGCATGGGTTACGAAGTCGCAGGCGGTATCGGCGCCAAGATGGCCGAACCGGACCGCGACGTGTTCATCATGGTCGGCGACGGCTCCTACCTGATGATGGCCACCGAGCTGGTCACCGCAGCGCAGGAGAACGTCAAGGTCATCGTCGTGCTGGTGCAGAACCACGGGTTCGCCTCCATCGGCTCACTATCCGAGGCACTGGGTTCTCAGAGGTTCGGCACCTCGTACCGGTATCGCGGCGATGACGGCCGACTCGACGGAGCCAAGCTGCCCGTCGATCTGGCCGCCAACGCGGCCAGCCTCGGCGCCGACGTCATCCGGGTGGTCACCGCCGCGGAGTTCACCGATGCGGTCAAGGTGGCCAAGGCCAGCGACCGGACCACGGTGATCCACGTCGAGACTGACCCGCTGATCCCCGCACCTGACAGTGAATCTTGGTGGGACGTACCGGTATCGGAGACCTCCACACTCGAATCCACTCGAGCCGCGTACCAGACGTACGCGGACTGGAAGAAGATCCAGCGCCCCCTGATTCGCCCCGCCGATAGCTGAAAGGCAGACGACACGTGAGCAGCATTCTGGTCGGCTCCGCCCCCGACTCCTGGGGCGTCTGGTTCCCCGACGACCCGCAGCAGACCCCATACCCGCGCTTCCTCGACGAGGTCGCCGCATCCGGCTACGAGTGGATCGAGCTTGGCCCGTTCGGCTACCTGCCGACCGACCCCAAGCAGCTGTCCGACGAGCTCGCCGCCCGCAACCTGAAGCTCTCGGCGGGAACGGTTTTCGAGCAGCTCCATCAAGATGATTCGTGGAATGCGGTGTGGAAGCAGATCGAGGACGTCGCGAAGCTGACCGCAGCCGTCGGCGGCAAGCACGTCGTCGTCATCCCGGAGATGTGGCGCGATCCCGCCACCGGCGCCGTGCTCGAGGACCGCAACCTGACCCCAGAGC
>NZ_JBOGDD010000749.1:0-1597 GCF_050701675.1 Mycobacterium sp.
CCTGTCGCCTGAACCTCGTGAAAGTCATTGGTGGCCAACGCGCGTTGGTAGACGTGGAATGGTGCCTGCCCACCCTCGTCGGGGTTGGGGAAGACGTCGTGGATGACCAGCGCACCGCCAACCGACACCCAGCGGGCCCAGCCGTCGAAGTCCCGTTGCGCAGCCTCCTCGGTGTGACCGCCGTCGATGAACAAGAACTGCAAGGGCGTTCGCCACGATCGCGCGACCACGGACGACTTGCCGACCACGGCGACGACGTTGTCGTCGAGGGCCGCGGCGTCGAGGGTGTGGCGCAGCGTGGGCAGGGTGTCGAACAGGCCGGTGACGGTGTCGACCATCGAGGTGTCGTGGTACTCCCAGCCCGGCTGGTGTTCCTCGGAGCCGTGATGGTGGTCGATCGTGTACAGCACGCCACCGGTCTGCTGGGCCGCGGCGCCGAGCATCACCGTCGACTTCCCGCAGTACGTGCCGATCTCGACGCCGACGCCGTCCCGCAGATATGTCACTGCGGCGTCGTACAGCGCACGGCCCTCGTGGGCGGGCATGAACCCGATGACCTGCTCGGCGAGTTCGAAGAGGCGGGCGGCAGGGGCAGGCAACGCGGCCTCGGTGGTGCTCATGACGGCCAACTTACCGTTGCTGGTGCATGGCAGTTGTAGTAGCGTCCGGACATGTGTCCGATCCGGCCTTGGAGTCGACTCGGCGCCGTCTGACGGCAAAGCAGGCCGACACCGTCGAACGCCTGGGTAGAGCCGCAGTCGACCTCCTCAACCGGGACGGATTCGCCGGTCTGACCGTACGGCGCGTCGCCGCCGAGGCAGGCGTCGGAGCGGCCACGGCCTACACCTACTTCTCGTCGAAGGAACACCTGGTGGCCGAGGTGTTCTGGCGCAGGTTGGCAGCCTCCCCGCCGGCGCCGCACGAGTCCGACGACCGGGCCACCCGTGTGGTCGACGTGTTGCAGCACATCTCGTTACTCGTCGCCGACGAGCCCGAATTCGCCGGTGCGGTGACCAACGCGCTGCTGGGCAAGGATCCTGACGTCGAGGTGCTGCGGCAGCGGATCGGGGGCGACATCAGGGCGAGACTGACGACGGCGCTCGGGCCGGAGACCGACCCGGACGTCATCGACTCGCTGGAGATGTTGTATTCCGGCGCCCTGGTGCGCGCCGGAATGGGTTACGCGTCCTACCAGCAGATCGCGCAGCGGCTGGAGAAGTCGGCGCGTCTCATGCTGGGCTAGGCACCAGACCGAGGATGGCCCTGGCCGCGGTGACGGCGGGTTCGACGATGCCGCGCACGTCTTGGCCGTCCTCGACGAGAAGCGCTGTCAGTTCCCGCAATCCACCAAGCAGGATCAGCGCCAGCGGGCGGGTGATCGGCTCCAATCCGGCTTCTTGAAAGCCCGGGCTGACACTGATGCCGACAAGCATGTCCGTGAGTTGTTGCATTGCAAGGCGATTGAGCGGCCGGGCCAGATCGCCGAGCGCGGGCGCCTCACGAATCCAGCTCAGCGTGATCGCGGGCCGCGATTCGATGTGTTCCACGTAGGCGCCGACGGCGGCACGAACCTGTCGGTCGGGGGCAGTGTCGGGAT
>NZ_JBOGDD010000750.1:0-13154 GCF_050701675.1 Mycobacterium sp.
GACCGGTCTGGTCACCTGCTTCTCCATGCACGACGGCAATCCGGCCTTGGCGCCGGCCGTCTGGTCGCGATAGACGCTCGGCGGCCTGCCGACCAGCTCGGTGAAGCGGGTGCTGAAGGTGCCAAGCGACGAGCAGCCGACCGCGAAGCACACCTCGGTGACGCTGAGGTCGCCACGGCGCAGCAGCGCCATCGCCCGCTCGATGCGCCGAGTCATCAGGTAGGAGTACGGCGGTTCGCCGTACGCGATCTTGAATTGACGACTGAGGTGGCCGGCCGACACGTTCACGCCGCGAGCGAGCGCCTCGACGTCCAGCGGCTGCGCGTACTCCCGGTCGATGCGGTCGCGGACGCGACGCAGACGCGCCAGATCATCGAGGTGTTGCGCCGCCGCAGCTCCGCTTGTCACGCGCAGGCCTAACCCGCGACGGAGGCGTCGTAGATCGATTGGATGGCCGCGCCGAGGGTTTCGTCGAACTGCTCGTCGGACTGCTGAGCGGACAGCCCCTCGGTGAGCGCGCGGCTGAAGCTCGCGATCAGACCGGTGTTGTGCGCGAGGAGCGCGTCGGCCTCATCTCGCGAATATCCACCCGACAGGGCCACCACCCGCATCACCCTGGGATGCTCGATGAGCGCTCGATAGTGGTTCGCGACCGTCGGCAACGAGATCTTCAACATGACCCGCTGCCCGTCGGGGATGCCGTCGAGGTGCTTGCCGATCTGGTCCAGCAGGATGTCCTCCGCCTGCGCCTTGTCGGCGATCGTGACCGTCACCTCTGGCTCGAGGATCGGGATCAAACCGTGGATGAGCACCTGGTGCGCAACGTCGAATTGCTGTTCGACGATCGCGGCGATGCCCACGGCGTCGGCGGCCCCGATCACCGAGCGTTCCTTGGTGCCGAAGATGCCGTTGCGGACCGCCCGGGCCAACAGGTCGTCGAGGCCCGGTAGCGGCTTCATCAGCTGCACCCCGTCGGTGGCGTCGGCCAAGCCCTTGTCGATCTTGAGGAAGGGCACGACGCCCTTGTCCTCCCAGAGGTAGCTCGCCGAGGGCTTTCCGCCGATCTCGCGATCCATGGTCTCCTCGAACAGGATGGCACCGAGGATCCGGTCTCCGCCGAAGACCGGGGACGTGACGATCCGGGTGCGCATCTCGTGGATCAGATCGAACATCTCGGCATCGCCTGCGTAGGAACCGTCCTCGATGCCGTAGAGGCGCAAGGCCTTGGGCGTCGACCCACCGCTCTGGTCGAGGGCCGCGATGAAGCCCTTGCCCAAGGTCATCCGGTCAGCCTGCGTGTGATCAGCCATCGCCGCGAGCATATTCCGTTCCGTTGCCTCGGCACATCAGCTCGGGGAGAAGAGGACAATTCCTCCCATGTACGTCCCAACCCACTTCGCTCCGGACGACGAGGCAGTGCACGAGCTGCTGTCACACCACGGTGCGGCCGACCTCGTCACCGCAGGCCCCGACGGCTTGGAGGCGACGATGCTGCCGTTCATCTACGACCGCGAGCGCGGCATCCTGCAGGGCCACTTCGCCCGCAACAACGACCACTGGCGCCGCGTCGACGGGCAGGAAGCACTGGTGATCGTCCGCGGGCCGGATGCCTACGTCACGCCGGAGTGGTACGCCTCCAAGGCCGAGCACGGCCGGGTCGTGCCCACCTGGAACTACGTCGTCGCTCACGTGCACGGCACGGTGACGATTCACGATGATCCGGCCTGGGTGGGCGACCTCGTCCGGCGGCTGACCGACCATCACGAGGCGGGGCGCCCGGCGCCGTGGTCAATCGACGACGCACCCGAGCGGTTCATCGAGGGACAGTTGCGCGCGATCGTCGGTCTCGAGGTGGCGATTCGCGGCATCGACGCCAAGTTCAAACTGAGTCAGAACCGACCGGAGGCCGATATCGACGGAGTGGTCGCCGGACTGCGCTCGGTCGGTGACCAGCGTGCCGCAGCGGCCGTGCAGGCCCATCGGCCCGCCCCGCGGTGACGTAACGAGAGTGCCACGAATCGTCACACCCCAGAAACATAAACGGTATACCGTTTGGTCATTGCCAGGCTGACAACGCTTCGCGCCACGACCGACGGATGGGGTGCCTTGACAGATGAGCGTTCCCGCGAGTCCGCTTCTCGATCCGGACACCAGCCCCCTCGATGTCCGCCAGCGCGCGGTCGTGCAGCGCGTGTCCGACGCCGAGCGTGCCCACATCCTCGCGTTGCCGAGCAACGACCCGCTTGATCAGAAACTACGGCTGCGGGTCCAAGCGACCGGGCCGGAGTTGTTCGGCCAGCCGGCGGCGATACGTTCCACATTGGGCGTCAACGCAACGGTTCTCGACGCCATCGCCGACCGACTCGTCGCAAATGTCCATCGGGTGGTGCTCGTCGGTTGTGGCGATTCGCTCGCCGTCATGGTCGCCGCCCGTCACGTGCTTCAGAGCATGCTCGCGGTGCCGTGCGAAGCCGTGCAGAGCCTGGAGTTCGCGTACTACCAGGCCGATCTGATCGACGCGGGAACGGCCGTCATCGCGCTGTCCAGCTCGGGGGAGACCACGCGCACGGTTGAAGCGCTCCTGACGGCCCAAAATCGTGGATCGTATACCGTTGCTATCACCAACACGGCCGGCTCGACCCTGCAGACCGAGGCGAACACCTCGTTGAAGATCGAGGCGACCCGGGTCGGGTGGCCGACCCAGTCGTCCACCGCGGCACTGGCGTTGCTGCTCGAACTCGCGATTCGCGTCGGAGAGCGGCGCGTCCCCACCGAAGCGGCCGTACTGCGCGCGAATTTCGACGTGCTTCCCGACACGATGGCCGCGGTGCTGGACCGGATCGACCCGGTGCTCGCCGCCATCGCGGAATTCGAGGTCGCGGCAGGCGTGCAGAACGTTCTGTTCTCCGGCGCCGGCCCGAATCTCGCCTCCGCGATCGTTGGCGCGGCGAAGGTCAAGGAGTGCACCACCCTGCACGCGGCCGACATCCAGGTCGAGGAGTACCACCACTACAACTCGCAGAAGGCTGGGGAGCCGCTGTTCCTGTTCGCTCCGTCGGGCCCGTCGGTGTCGCGCGCCGTCGACACCGGCCGGGACGCGCTGCGCTGGGGCGGTCGCCTCTACGTCGTCACCACCGAGGGAGAGCGCGCCTTCGACGACTCGGCGGGCCGGGTCATCACGCTGCCGCCGGTACCCGAGCCGCTTTCGCCCCTGCTCTACCTGCTTCCCGCTCAGCTGGTCGGCTACCACCTGGGACTGAGCAGCTACGCCGCGGCGGCCGCCGATGAGTGACGCACCGAACCTGGTCTGCATCGGCAACCTCACCATCGACGACGCCGTTTCCCCAACGGGGGAGCGCGTCGAATCCGTTGGAGGGGACGCGCTGTTCGCCGCGCTCGCTGCCCGACTGGCCGGCGGGAACCCCACGATCCTCGCACCGCTCGGCACCGATGCGACCCCCGCCCTGCTGGCTGCCGTCCGATCAGCGGGCACCGACCCCGAGTCGCTACCACGGCGCGAACTTCCCATGGTGCGCAACGTCGTTCGTTACGACGACGCAGGCGGCCGGGTGTGGGATCTCGTGCTCGGCGAGGAACACTTCGACACGCTCTCGGTGCAGCCGACGGACGTGACCGACGCCGTCCTCGGCGCTCCCGGCGTGCTGCTGTCCGCAATGGCCCGCGACGCCCAGCTCCGCTTGGCGCCGTGGCTTCGCGCCCACACCGCAGCGACCATCTACTTCGATCCGCAGGAGGACTACATCGCAGGCAATCAGGCCGCGCTGCTGGACGCGGTGCGGGCCTGCGACGTGTTCCTCCCCAGCGAGGTCGAAGCCGCTGCGCTTGCCGGCGGTTCGGAGCCGGCTGTGGCGGCCGCAGCCTTCCTTCGGCTCGGGCCCCGCGTCGTGGTGATCAAGCGGGCGGCGGCCGGCTGCGTGGTGGCGACCAGGGAGCAGCCCGAACCCGTGGTGATACCGACCGACCCCGTCGACCCGGTGGACAGCACGGGGGCGGGCGATGCGTTCTGCGGGGCCTTCGCGACCGAGCACCTGCGCAGCGGGGACGTCCACGCCGCGGTCGGCGCCGGTGCGGCCGCCGCGCGCATCGCAGTCGGCACCCCAGGCGTCAGCGGCCTGCTGGCCGCCGTCGCCGCGGCCGGTGGAGTCCGCCGATGACGCGCATCACCGTGATCAACCCGAACACCTCAGCCGAACTGACGGATGCGATCACCGTGGCGGCGCAAGCGGTTTCGGGTAAGGGCGTGACCATCACGGGGGTCCACCCGTCGGTCGGCGTGCCCAGTGTCGAAAGTCATGCCGAGGAGGCGATCGCCGCGGTTGGGGTGCTCGAGCAGGTCCGCGCGCACCAGGGCGACACCGACGCGTTCGTCGTCGCCTGCTTCGGCGACACCGGGGTGGCTGCGGCGCGCGAGGTCGCGACGTGTCCGGTCGTCGGGATGACGGAGGCCGCACTGCAGACCGCGTGCCTGGTGGCGCATCGGTTCGTCGTCGTCACGCTGCCCCCGCGCACGGTGGCCCACAGCGATCGCGTCGTGCGCGAACTCGGGCTCGGGCACCGCTGCACCGTGATCCCGGTCGACGTGCCCGTCGCGGAGTTGGTCGGCGGCTCGACCCACCTTCTCGAGGCGTTCGCCCAAGCTGCCCGCGAGGCGATCTCGGCAGACCGGGCCGAGGCCGTCGTGCTCGGCTGCGCAGGCCTCGCCGACCTCGTCGACCCGCTGTCGCGCGAACTGGGTGTGCCCGTCATCGACGGGGTAGCCGCCGCCGTCGGCATCGCGGCCGGCCTGGTGGCG
Source organism: Mycobacterium sp. (assembly GCF_050701675.1). GTDB lineage: Bacteria > Actinomycetota > Actinomycetes > Mycobacteriales > Mycobacteriaceae > Mycobacterium. Next base: position 4,814 of record NZ_JBOGDD010000750.1, read on the forward strand.
ATGGGCCTGAACACGTCACGGGCCAACACGTTCGAGGCCGTGCCGGGTCTGCAGGCATATCGGTTGGAGCGGTCATGACCGTCCTGTTCCGGCAGGTGTTCGTCTACGACCCCGCCGCCGCCGACGGGATGGTTGGCCCCGTCGACGTTCTGGTCTCCGGCGACCGGATCGACGCGATCGGCGTCGACCTTCCCATCCCGCCAGGGGCTCGCACCGTCGAGGGAAGTGGTCGAAAGCTGTTGTTGCCGGGTCTGATCAACGCCCACTTCCACTCGCCGGCCAACCATCTGAAGGGCTCGGTGCGCAGTCTGCCGCTGGAGCTCTTCATGCTCTTCGAGTCGCCCGCCGACCCGGCCCTGACGCCGAGCCCACGGGAGGCCTACCTGCGGACCATGCTCGGCGCCGTCGAGATGCTGCAGCGAGGCATCACCTGCGTGCAGGACGATGCGTTCCTGATGCCCTTTCCCACTCCGGACGTCATCGACGCAGTGGCTTCGGCATACCGCGACAGCGGGATCCGGGCGTTCCTCGCGCTGGACCAACCCGAGCTGACCGAGGCCGAGAAGCTGCCCTTCCTCGGCGATCTCGGCGCCACCACCCGCGACGCCTTCGACGCGCCTGCACCTGCGCCCGCCGCGCAACTGCTCGAGGCATACGACTACCTGATCGGCACGTGGCACGGCGCAGCGGACGACCGGATCCGGGCGGCGGTATCGATCTCGGCGCCCCAACGCGTCAGCCTTGACTACTTCGCCGCGCTGGACGACATCGCCGAGCGCAACGGGCTCCCGCTGTACGCGCACATGTTGGAGACCAAGGTGCAACGCACCCTGATGACCGAACAATCGCGCTTCGCCGGGCGATCCCTGGTGCAATACACCGCTGCCGCAGGTCTTCTCAAACCTCACACCAACGTCATTCACGCGGTCTGGGTGGACGACGCAGACCTCGACGCGATCGCAGCGGCCGGTTCGACGGTGGTGCACAATCCGGTCAGCAACCTGCGACTCGGCAGCGGAGTGCTGCGATGGCGGGCCATGCTGAACCGTGGCATCCCGGTTGCCCTCGGCACCGACGAGGCGATCTGTGACGATTCGATCAACGTGTGGACCGTCGCGAAGACCGCCGGTCTTATCCACAACGTCTCCGGGCTCGACAGTGACGACTGGCCAACGGCCGCCGAAGTTCTCGACGCGTTGTGGCGTGGCGGTGCCCGCGCGACGCGACGGACGGGCGACCTCGGGGCGGTTGCGCCGGGAATGCTCGCCGACCTGGCCCTGGTGGACCTTCACACCATCGCGTTCACCCCACTCAACGATCTGCGGGAGCAACTGGTGCACTGCGAGGACGGCAGGGGTGTGGTGCTGACGATGGTCGCCGGCAAGGTGGTCGCCGAGAACGGTCACGTCACCAGTGTGGACGAGAGTGCGCTGCTCGACGAAGCCCGAGAGTTGTTCGCCGCCAAGCTGCCCGCGATCCGGGCCGCTCGCGGCGACGCCGAGCAGCAGTTCGGCGCCTACCAGCACATCGTCCGTAGGGCGGCCGCCACCGACGTCGGCTTCACCCGCTGGCTGACCGACGGTTTGGGGACCCGGTGACGAGCCCGGCCGACTATCGGTACTCACCCCTACCGGCCCGCCCGAGCGGTAGCTGGCCGAACGGGCGCCGGCTCGCGCTCGTCGTCTGCGTCGGCGTCGAGTCCTATCGATTCGGCGACGGCCACACCGAAGACGTGCTGGCCGACGTGCCCGCACCCGACCTGGTGAACACCGCCTGGCGGGACTACGGCAACCGGGTCGGCGCCTTCCGGCTCTTCGAGATGCTTGGCCGCCTTGGTATTCCGCCCACGGTCCTGCTCAACACCGACGTCTACGACGACGCGCCTGCCGTCTTGGCGGCCGCTCGCGACGTTGGCGCCGAGATCGTCGGGCACGGCCGCTCCAACTCCGATTCGCTGTCCGGGATGACGCTCGACGTCGAGCGCGCCTATCTCACCGAGGTCGCGCAGCGCATCGAGACGGCGGAGGGCGCACCCCCCGGCGGGTGGTCGAGCCCCTGGCTCAGCCACACCCCGGCCACCCTTGGCCTGTTGGCCGCCACGGGTTACCGGTATCTGCTCGACCTGCGCCTCGACGATCAACCGGTCTGGCTGAGCACGGAATCTGGCCCCTTGCTGACGATCCCGTACAACGCCGAGCTCAACGACTCCTCGACGATGATCGGTCGGAGCACGTTGGCCAGGGACTTCGCCGACATGATCACCGACGAGTTCGACTAACTCAGCGTCGCAGCGACTCGGTACCCACTGGTGATGAGCGTCGTGCTGCACTCGTTCATCAGCGGTGTGCCGTTCCGGCTGCGTGCGGTCGGCCGAGCGCTCGAGAGGATCGCCGCCACCGACGGCATCTGGCTGACGACGCCAAGGGAGATACACCGCGCCGTCCTCGCTTCACCCGAGCTCTTCCCACTCAGGGACGCGGCCCTTGAGGTGGCGCCGTGAGCAGCCCCGTCGCATCGATCGACGACTTCTCACTGTCGTTGGTGCGCAACGGCATCCGCAGCCAGGTCCTCAAGCACGTCGACCTGCGGATCGAATCGGGCGAGATCCTCGGTCTGGTCGGCGAATCCGGCTCCGGCAAGAGCGTGCTCGCCCTGAGCCTGCTCGGGTTGCTCCCGCACGACTCGCACCCTGTCACCGAGGGCCAGGTCACCGTCAGTGGGGTCGACCTGCTTCGCGCCAAGCCCGCCGACCTGCGCCGGGTGCGCCGCGAGGTGCTCGGCGCGATATTCCAGGATCCGATGACGTCGCTGAACCCGACGATGCGGATCGGCAGACAGATCGGCGAGGTGACCAACGACGACGCCGAGTCCGTCCGACTGCTGGAGACAGTAGGGGTACGCGACGCCGAACTGCGCCTGCGGGTCCTTCCCCACGAGCTCTCCGGTGGCCTGCGCCAGCGGGTGATGACGGCGATCGCCGTCGCCGGCCGGGGCGAGCGATGCGACGGGAAGCCAACGCCGCCTGGGCTGATCGTGGCCGACGTGCCGACCACCGCGCTCGACGTCACCGTCCAGGCGCAACTGCTGGATCTGCTGCGCGAGCTACGCGACGACTTCGGCTGCTCGGTCCTGCTGATCACCCACGACCTCGGCGTCGCCGACCAGATCGCGGACCGCCTTGCGGTGCTGCATCACGGCGAACTGGTCGAACTCGGCCGGGCCGCGGACGTGGTGCGCCATCCCCAGCACGAATACACCCGCTCGTTGCTCGAGTCCCGGCTGACTCTGACCATGCGCCGTGACGAACGGTTCGACGAGGCGGCGGCCGACCCAGCCGAGCCCGCCGTGCGGGTCCGGGACCTGCACCGCACGTTCACGGCCCGTCGGGCGCGCGGTCGGTTCACGCGTGCCACGCAGACGATCGCGGCCGTCGCCGGCGTCGACCTGGACATCGCGGCGGGTGAGTCGTTGGCGATCGTCGGGGAGAGCGGCTCGGGCAAGTCGACCCTGCTGAGAATCGTTGCCGGACTGGAGAAGCCGACGTCCGGCTCGGTCACGCTCTCGGGGAGCGGTGGCCCGCAGATGGTGTTCCAGGACGCGGGCTCGTCGCTCACCCCGTGGCTGAGCGTTGGCGAGACGCTGGGTGAGCCATTGCGTGGACTCAAGCTGTCGCGTGAGGAAGTCCGTGACCGAGTGACCGAGGCCCTGGCCGCCGTCGATCTGTCGCAGGAGATCGCCAAGGCCCGTCCTGGCGAGCTGTCCGGCGGACAGCGTCAACGCGTCGGCATCGCCCGCGCGACGATGATCCCGCCCTCGGTGCTGCTGTGCGACGAACCCACCAGCGCCCTGGACGCGTCACTGGCCAAGAGCGTGCTGGCCCTCATTCGCGACCTGCGCGCACGGCTGGGGATGACGGTGCTCTTCGTCACCCACGACCTGGCCGTCGCCCGGCTGATGGGTGACCGCATCGCCGTCATGCAGGCCGGCCGCGTCGTGGAGTTGGGGCCCGCCGAGCAGGTGATCGCCGAGCCGCGTGAGGCGTACACCCGCACCCTGCTCGCCGCGGTGCCCGAGATCGCCGAGGGGGCTGCGTCGTGACCGCGACCTTCGTGCCGAGGGGCCGGCTTCGGCCGGTGTCGATCGGGGGAGCCCGGCTGGGCAGGCCGATGGCGTGGGCGCTGGTCGGGCTGCTGGTGCTGGTGACCCTCGTCGCCGTCTTCGCCAAGGTGCTCGCCCCGTACGACCCGATCCAGCCGGTCGGCAAACTGAACCTGCCGCCATTGAGTCCGGGGCATCTGCTCGGTACCGATGGCATCGGGCGAGACCTGTTGTCCCGCACGTTGATCGGCATACAGGTGAGCTGGCTCAGCGCACTCGTCGTGGTGGCCAGCGGGCTGCTCATCGGCGGCACCGTCGGGTTGATCGCCGGCGCGACCGGAGGCTGGGTGGACTCCCTGGTGCTGATGCGCGTCACCGACCTCTTCCTGGCGCTGCCCGGAGCGCTCGTCGCCATCGCCATCGTCGCCGCTCTGGGATCAGGCCTGCTGAACACGCTGATCGGGGTGGCGCTCGTGTGGTGGCCCTACTACGCACGCATCCTGCGCGGCGAGGTCAAGGCGCTCGCCGCCCGACCGCACATCGAGGCCGCCAAGCTGGCCAAGGTCAGTCGCACTCGAATCCTGACGCGCCACCTGCTGCCAGGGGTGGTGCCAACGGCGATCGTCACGGCCAGCCTGGACGTCGGCAACGTCGTGCTTTTGCTTGCCGCGCTGTCATTCCTCGGGCTCGGTCAGCGGGCACCCGCACCCGAGCTCGGCGCCGACACCGCCCGCACGCTGAGCCAGCTGCTCAGCCAATGGTGGGTACCCGGCGTCCCCGGCCTGACGGTGCTGCTGCTCAGTCTGATTGCGAACCTCGGCGGCGACGCCATCCGCAACCTCATCCCGGTGCGGAGGTAGCGGTGTCCGCCTTCCTGATTCGTCGACTCTCGACCGCCGTGCTGATCCTGCTGATCCTGTCGTTCGTGATCTTCCTGCTGCAGTCCGTTGCTCCAGGAGACCCGGCGCGCGCGTACGTCGGGGCCAACGCCTCGCCCGCGATGGTCGCCGCCGAACGCCAACGGCTCGGCCTGAACGACCCCGTCTTCACTCAGTTCGTCCACTTCGTCGGCGGACTCTTCGCCGGAGATCTCGGTCGGTCGCTGCGCACCAGGCAAGCGGTCACCGCCGACATCGCCACCTACCTGCCCGCCACCGTCGAACTCGTCGTCGCGGCGTTCCTCGTCGCGCTGGTGCTGGGAGCGTCGTACGCGATGTCCGGTGCACTCCGGTGGCCGGGCGCCTCGATCGGCCGCGGCGTTCTGCTGCTGCTGGCCGCGGCGCCGCCGTTCCTCCTGGCGCTGGTCGGCATCATCGTCTTCTTCGGCCAGCTCGGCTGGTTGCCCGCAAGGGGGATCGGGGACTTCCAGGACCCGGGTCCGACAGGCATGCAGGTGGTCGACACCCTGGTGCACGGGCAGGCCGATGCGTTCGTCGACGCCGTGCGGCACCTGGTGCTGCCTGCGCTCGTCCTGTCCATCGCGCCCGCGGTGGCGATCGGCAGGGTCTTCCGATCGTCGCTACAGGGCGTCCTGCACGTCGACTTCGTGCGAACGGCCCGCTCCAAGGGCCTGACCGAACTGCAGGTGGTCACCCACCACGTCGTCCGCAACGCGATCGGCCCTGCGTTGTCGATGTCGGGGCTGCAGCTCGGCTTCATGTTCGCCGGCGTCGTCGTCGTCGAGCAGGTCTTCTCCTGGCCCGGCATCGGCAATTACCTCGCCGCGTCCATCCCGGTCTCCGACTTCCCGGCGATCGCCGGGGTCACGTTGGTGCTGGGGGCGATCTACGTCGTGTCGAACGTCGTCGTCGACCTCCTGCAGGCGCTCGCCGACCCAAGAATAGCCGCCGAATGATCACTGAGGCAGGGAGTTTCGCCATGACAACCAGAAGACTTCTCACCGGCGTCGTCACGGTCGGCGCCGCACTCGTCCTGACCGTGGCCGGCTGTAGCTCGGGCACCCCAAACTCATCGGGGGGAGGCGGGGCCGCTGCGCCGACCGACGGCACCCTGACAGTCGGTCTGCTTGGTGACATCGGCCAGCCGCCCGACCCCGACATCTACTACGCCAACAACGGCACCGCGATCATGATCAACGCGTACGAAGGTCTGGTCCAGTACGAGAACAACACCGACACCGTCAAGATCGCGCCCCGGCTGGCCGAGACGTGGGAGGTCAACCCCACCCACGACGTCTACACCTTCCACCTGCGCAAGGGCGTCACCTTCCACGACGGGACGCCGTTCACCTCTGCGGCCGTCGACGTCGCGTTCAAGCGCCGCATCGCGGTCAAGGGCGGCGCGGCCTATATGGTCGAGGCCGTGAAAAGCATTGCCACACCGGATGACCACACCGCGGTGATCACGCTGAACGAGCCCAACACGGCCTTCCTCAGTTACCTCGCCTCACCGTTCGGTCCCAAGATGGAGTCGCCAAAGGGCCTGGCGGCCAACGCCGGTTCCGACGACGCCCAGACGTACCTGTCCTCACACGACCTGGGCACCGGGCCGTACCAGCTCACCACCGCGCAGACGGGGGTCAAGTACGAACTGACCCAGTACGACGGGTACTGGGGGCCGAAGTCACCCTTCAAGAAGGTCGAATTACCGGTCTACACCGACGAATCGGCGCTCGAGTTGGCATTCGACAACGGCACCGTGGACACGATCGTCGCTTCGCTGCCGTCCTCTAGCCTGGACAAGTACGCAGGCAAGGCCGACGTCTCGAATTACTTCCTGCCGACCCTGCAGGGCGCGTTGGTGACGGTGAACCCGAGCCACGAGTTCTTCAAGACCGCCGACGCGAGGGTCGCATTCCTCAAGTCGATCGACCAGTCCGCCTTGGTGAGTCAGGTGCTTGGCAAGCGTTCGGAGGTGGCGACCACCATGTACGCGAAGGGGATGATCCCCGGTGGAGCCGACAAGCAAGCCATCTCCTTCGACGGGGGTGCGCTGAAGTCCTACGTCGGATCGCTGCCCGGGGGCGCCAACAAGACGCTCGTGATCGGCTACGCCAACGGCAACGTCAACGCGCAGTCGATGGCCAACATCGTGGTCGCGAACCTCCAGACCGATGGTCTCACCGCCTCGGCGCAGGGCTATGACACCTCGACCGTGTTCGGCTGGATCAACGACCCGCCCAGCGGCCCCGACGCGTTCATCGACGGCAACAACGGACCCGACGGCGGCGACCCGTACATGTGGGGACACGTCTTCTGGGACGCCTCAGGCGGCATCAACTACTTCGGCTGCGAGTCGAAGGAGGTGAACGGGTTGCTGGACCAGGCGCTCGGCACTGGCGACACCGCGACCTACGTCAAGGCAGGCGACCTGTACGGACAGACCGGGTGCTTCCTGAATCTGTCCTACAACAAGGATTGGGTCGTGGCCCAGAAGTGGTTGACCGGAGTACCGGAGAGCCAGAACATCGGCGCCAACGAGCTGAACTTCTCGTTGCTCGGCATCTCCGGGTAGCGACGTGGTCGAATCCTCCACTCAATCGCTGTCCCAACACATCTACTCCACCGTGCGGGAGCGGATCATCCTCGGCCAGTACCCGCAGGGAAGCCGCCTTCCCGAGCAGCGCATCGGGGAGGAGTTGGACGTCTCGCGGGTGCCGCTGCGCGAGGCGGTGCCACTGCTGGAGCGGGACGGCTTCGTGAACTCGCGTCCGCGCCGGGGCGCGGTCGTCGCGCAGTGGGACGCCAAGGCCATCGACGACCTGTTCGACGTGCGCCTCTCCCTGGAAGTGGGGGCGGCTCGCTATGCGGCGCGGCAGGTTTCGCTCGGTGGACCCATGGATTCGTTGAACCACGCGTTGGAGGAGGCGCAGCGCACCGTGGAAGGTGGTGACGCGTATGCGATCGCCAGGACCAGTACGGCGTTTCACGAAGCCGTGATCGAGACCTCGTCGAACGAGTTGATGGTCAGGCTGATGCAGACCATCTCGGGCCGGATCACTTGGCTGTTCTATCTCACCAGCGGCCTACCGGCGGACGAGGCGTTCCACGATCACGTGCTGTTGCGCGATGCGATCGCGTCGGGAAACGAGCGGGTCGCAGAATCGGTGGCCTATGCCCACATCGAGCGGGACCGGCAGCCGACGTTCGACGCCATGCGGGGCAGGCTCGGGTAGTAGCATGTGTCTCCGACGTTTTCGGTGGTTGGCGGCGTGGTTGTCCACAGTCGCTGGTTCATCCACAGACCGAGGTTTGGTGGGTGCAATCTGTCGGAGGCAGTAAAT
>NZ_JBOGDD010000751.1:0-1973 GCF_050701675.1 Mycobacterium sp.
GTGTACGTTAGTGAATGGATGCGTGCAAGTTAAACGGAGTCCATCGATGTCGAGTCTGGTTTTCGGCAAGTAAAAAGCCCCGCTCCCACCGAAGTAGGAGCGGGGACATTGGACGGTTCAGCCCCGCTCCTAACTAGGAGTGGGGCTGAACAAACTGCTGCCTAGCGGCGTGCTTTGCGCGGCGTGCCCTGCCGGAGCAGGAAGAACCCAGCGAGCATAACGAGCAGGGCCAAACCGGCGGCGAATCCGGCCGAGCGCCAAGGGCTGTCGTTCGCGCTGACCGAGGCGCCGGTGTTCGGCAGATCGGTCACCGGCGCGGCTGTGCCGGTAGCCCCGGGCGTGGCGGTAGTGATTGCCGTGGCGGTCGCCGTCGGGCCTGCGAGCGTGAGCGTCAGCGGCACGGTGATCGAACTGTTCGCTTCAACCATGACCGTGGTCGCCAGATCGGCGTACGGCTCGGCGTTGCGCACCGTCAACGGATACGTCCCCGGCCCGACCGTGAAGGTAAAGGTCACGCCGTTCATCACCACGAGCGCGCGCGCTCCGCTCAGGGAGGCGCTGCCATCCGCCTGCTGGCAGGTTTCGCCCAGGCAGACGGTGGTACCCGGCGGCACCGCGCCGCCATCCTCCGTGCTGAGATTGATAACGACGGTGCTCTGCTCAGGTGTGGCGGTGCTGGTCGCTGTTTCAGTCGGAGTCACCGTCTCTGTAGGTGTGGCAGTTTCCGTTGGCGTCGTTGTCGGCGTCGCAGTTTCCGTCGGTGTTGCCGTCTCGGTCGATGTTGCTGTTTCGGTTGGCGGTGCCGTCTCGGTCGGTGTCTCAGTTCCCGTTGCGGTTGCCGTCGGGGTGGAAACATCCACGATCGTCACACCCGCGCTCGCCGCCTGGCTGAGATCCGCGTTGGTGACGATCAGCCCATCCTCCAGCACACCTGCCGGGGTGCCCGGCGGCGCAATGAACATGATGGTGACGGTACAACTACCCGGCCCCTCCGACGCATGGGTCACCAACGCGTGGTCATCCACCAGCCCCGCCCCGCCGTTGGTGTTGCCCGCGCAGATGAAGCCCCAATTGCTGATTTCCAGTGGGGCCGGCACGGAGATCGTGAAGTTGGTCCTCGGCGTGCTCGCCTGCGACAGGACCACCGTTACGTGCGCGGTCACTTCGGTACCGTCATTGTTCGCGGAATAACTGGGCTGATCGAACGACACACTCACCGCCGGGTTCGCCGTTGCGGTTTCGGTCGGCGTCTCGGTCTCAGTCGCGGTCGCCGTTGGAGTCGCAGTTTCAGTTACCGTCTCTGTAGGCGTCGGCGTGGAAACATCCACGACCACGATATCGGCGGTGGCGATGACGGTCATCCCATTATTCATTACGCCATAGAAGACCGCCGGCAGCGTGCCCGCCTGGGTGCCCGGCCGCACCGAAATCCGCGCGTTGACGACCTTGAACGTGCCCGCCTCAACGGCCCTGATGCCGAACGTCAGCACGCCGAAGGCGAGAGATGGTGCGTCGGTGGGAATGACGCCGCCCGTCCCGATCGTCGAATCGATGCCGGTGAATTGCAGCCCCCCGATCGCGACCAGGTTGAATGTGGTCGGCGGCAATGGTCCGAGCACGGTGACAGTGAAATCGGCCCGCACCGAGCTGCCATCGTTCGGCACCGTGTAACTCGTCTGGCTGAACGCCGCAGTGACGTTCGGGGTCGGCGTCGCGGTCTCCGTCGGCGTCACAGTCTCGGTCGCCGTCTCTGTTGGGGTGACTGTCTCGGTTGCGGTCTCAGTCGGCGTTGGCGTGGAGACATCTACGACCACGATATCGGCGGTATCGGTGACACCGTCAGGCCCAGAGATGGAAAGTGCTCCCGCAAGCGTGCCGGCCGGCGTACCCGGTTCCACCGCAACCGAGATGGTGAATGTGCACGGTCCCGGCAAGAGCGGAATTACGACGATGGTGACCGCGTGCGGATCAAC
>NZ_JBOGDD010000752.1:0-1859 GCF_050701675.1 Mycobacterium sp.
GGCCTTGCGGCGCGAGTGAACGGTGTGATATGCCGCTCATGTGATCGATATCGCGGTGTTCTGAGTGGTATTGATGCCTGCTTTTGGGGAACCATCGTCATATGCGTGTGACGGCAGCGAGAGCAGCACAGGGGCGGCGTCGATGACTACGAACCCCGTTCGCTGGTGGTCAGCGGGCGCATTCGGGCGCTCTCCGCTGACTCGCGCCGCGGACCGCGTGCAAGCCTGGGCCGTCGTTGCGGGGCTGATCATGCTGCTCGCCGCCGTCTACCCCGCCGTGGTTCTCGGTCAGATGGGTTATGCAGCTCACGCGCACACCGTCGCGGCCGAGGCTGCCACCCGTCATCCCGTGGAGGCGACGGCTCTGGGGAACAGCAAGTCCGACTCCATGATCTCCGAGTCGGTGGCCATGACATTCTCGGTGCCGGTGCGGTGGTTCGCGCAGAACGCAACGCAGGACACCGTGACCAAGGTCGATCGACCGGTCAAGGCGGGCGACCACGTGCGCATCTGGCTGGACGACCAGGGCAAGGTCACCACGCCACCTCTCACTGACGCCGACGGGCACGTCCTGGCAGTCGGCACGGGGGCGCTCGTGTGGCTGGCACTGGCGGTCGTGGTCGGCGGGGCATTCGCGATGCTGTGGAGGGTGCTCGAACGCTCTCGGGTCCGCGGTTGGGACCGCGGGCTGCAGGAGCTCGTCGGAAACGGCGGAGGCTCCGCCACACACAAGTCCTGACTCGCTAGCCGCGCATCAGCTCGCCGACGTGCGCGGTGACCGATTCCCTCAGGCCCTGCAGGTCGTACCCGCCTTCCAGGACGGACACCAGCCGACCCTCGCAGTGCCGCTCCGCCGCCGACATCAGCTCGCGCGTCACCCAGGCGAAGTCGCCTGCGGTCATGCACAGTGAACCCAGTGGATCGCGTTCGTGGGCATCGAAGCCGGCGGAGACGATGATGAGCTCCGGTGCGAACACGTCGAGCGCAGGCAAGATTCGATCCTCGAAGGCTTCGCGCAGCTGAACGCCGCCGTCACCGGCCGCCAGCGGAGTGTTGAAGATGTTGCCGACACCGGTCTCGCGGGTTGCCCCGGTGCCTGGGAACCATGGCATCTGGTGGGTGGAGGCGTACAGCACGCTCGGATCGGAGTAGAAGATCTCCTGGGTGCCGTTGCCGTGATGGACGTCGAAGTCGACGATCGCGACTCGGGTCAGCCCGTGTTTGAGCTGGGCGTGACGAGCACCGATGCTGATGTTGTTGAACAGGCAGAAGCCCATCGCCCGATCAGTCTCGGCGTGGTGTCCAGGAGGGCGGCACGCGACGAAGGCGTTCTGCACGCCGCCGGCGAGGACGCTGTCGACCGCCTGCACGGTGCCACCGACGCCGCGCAACACGACTTCCCACGTGGAGGGCTCCATCATGGTGTCGCCGCCGTCGAGGTAGACGTAGCCCTCGTGTGGGCGAGCCCCTTCCAGCCCGTCGACGTAGGCGTTGGTATGGACGTAACGCGTCGTATCGAGGTCGGCGATCCCAGCCTCCTCGCGCACCAGGGCGTCGAACTGCGGCCGATCGAGGGCCGCCTGCACCGTGCGATAGCGGTCCGGACGCTCGGGATGCCCTGTGGAGGTCTGGTGGCTGGCGAAGATCGCATGGTGGATGAGCAGAGTGGCCAAGGCTTGGGTCTCCCTTCAGATCACGCGCTGGGGCCGGGTTGCGGGCTTCCGGATACTGTATGCAATCACATGTTTCATTGATGTGGCTAGTCCCTTTCGTCTTCGGCCGCGACGGCGCCCAGCGCCGCCAGCGTCAATCGCTCGGTGGCCACGACGAGGAGATCGCTGGCCTGTTCCATGCAACGC
>NZ_JBOGDD010000753.1:0-1988 GCF_050701675.1 Mycobacterium sp.
TACTTTCAGGACATGATCCGTGGTGCGCAGGACGTTGCCGCGCAGGACGGGCACGCCACGATCGACGTGACCTACGGCGAAACGGATCCGCAACTGCAGTACGACCAACTTGAGAATGCGCTAAGCACCGCGCCCAGCGGTCTGCTGGTGGTGCCAGTGGACCCTGCGGCGTTGATCCCGGTGATTCAGCAGGCGGCCACCAACGGCGTGCCAGTTGTGACACTGGCCAACGACATCGGCGAGTCCGGCCACCAATACCAACTGGCGCACACCGGCGAGGAGTACCACGACCTCGGCCGTAAGAAGGCGCAGTTCATCGTCGACGCACTGGGCGGAAACGGCACGGTCGGCTACGTACACGGCATCCGCGGCCTCACATTTAGCGAACTGCAGGCCCAGGGGGCCATGGAGGTGTTCAACGCCAACCCGGGAATCACCGTGACCAACGGACCTTACGCCGGCGAATTCAGCTCGGACGCGGGGCTCACTGCGACCGAAAACCTGCTGACAGCCAACCCCGATTTCGCGGCCCTGTATTACGACAACGACGACATCGCGCTGGGTGGCATCCAAGCCGTGCAGCAGCGCGGCCGCCCAATGGACAGCATCGTGATCATCGGTACCGATGGCGGCGAGCCCGCCCTGCAAGCGGTCAGCGCCGGCACGTTGGACATGACGATCAGTCTGTGCGGTTACGCCACCGGGAAGGCGGGAGCTTCCACACTGATCGACAACCTGCGCAAGGGAACCAAGCCCGAGGAGCGGATCGTCAAGGTGGATGGTCTCCAGATCACCAAGGACAACCTCAACGACGCCCGGTCCAAGATGGCCTCCGGTGAGTGCTGACGGGCAGACGTCACCGTTCACTGTGCTGGTCGACGACGGCCAGCGTCGGAATACCTCGACGCGCGCACCCAGTAGCTCGTCGTGCCGGTGTTCGGCCAGCAGTTCGCACCAGCTCGAGGATCGCTCGGGCTCGCCATCATGGTACGGCGCATCGGTATCGGTCAGCGGCAATGCCAGCGCCGGGCGCATCACTATGCCCGTCGCGTCCCCTCAGGTGGCTTCGCAGCCACGATGAACTCCGAAAGCCGCTCCACCGCATCGCTATCGCGACGCTCACGTGCCCGAACCAGCACCGTGTGCCGGACTGCCGAAGGTTCGGTGAACGGCACCACGGTCACCCCTTCGGTGCCGGTGAGTCGAACCGCCAACTCACTGAGCACGCCCACGCCCAAGCCGGATCGAACCATGGACACCAGCGTGTTCGGGCTCGCCACCCGCCTGCCAGCGCCCACCTGAACACCGGCAGAGACGAACAACGCTGCGATCTCGGGGGACAATCCGCGGGCACCGTCACCGCTGCCCGGAGTCACCACCGCCTCGCCCTCCAGCTCGCGCACCGACACCCCGCCAGAGCCGGCCAAGCGGTGCGCCGGCGGCACCAGTAACCGCAACGGCTCATTCCACAGCGAGACCCATTGCAGCTCCGGAATATTGGCCACATAGGGCTGCGGCACGATGGCGAGATCCGCCTCGTGGCGCAACAGCATCTCCGGCAGGGTCGCGGTCGGACCCTCCATCACGCGCACCTCGATGTTGCGTTCGGCCTTGCCGAACCGGTCGATCAGCCGCGACACGAATGCGCCGGCCACGCTCGACATGCACGCCAACCGCACCGCGCCATAGGTGGAACCCCGCAGCGCCGACATCTCGCCGCGGGCGCTCTCAAGCGTCGCCAGGACGTCCTTGGCGCGCCCGAGGAAGATCTCGCCCGCCACCGTCAACCGCACTGGTCGCACGGCGCGATCAACCAGCGCGATCCCCAGCTCCACCTCCAACTTGGCGACATGCTCGCTGACCCGTGACTGCGCCCGCCCGAGGTCTTGCGCCGCTGCCAAGAATGCGCGGTGCTCGGCCACTGCGACGAACGACGTCAGCCAGTCCAATTGCACGCAACGCACACTATCTGGATAACGGATTTAAAG
>NZ_JBOGDD010000754.1:0-9525 GCF_050701675.1 Mycobacterium sp.
CTTTTCGACGGCGCACCGGTATGCAAGACGCGAATCCGCACCGCGGTGCCGGTGTTTTCGCGGTGCGACCGCCTGACGATGACCACCTCTAGCTGACGAACTTCACCGCTCCTGCCCGTCATCGCTACCATCTCGGCGTGTCCGCCCCCATTCAGCAGCACCGGGTACCGACACTGTCGCCGACTCGCCGCCTGACTCGACGTCCCGAGAGTGCCGGACTCATTACCCCGAATCGGGTTGCAGATCCGGCACTTTCGATTGCGCTCCTTGGGGCGTCGCAACGTGATTTTGACGGAACTGCGAGAAGTGGTTGCGCGCGTGCTCAGGTCAGAGTGGCGACGATCTTGCCGGCGCCGCTCTCGGCCAATTCGTGCGCCTCCCGAATGGAGGCAAGGGGCAGTACGCGGTCGACGCGAGGGGTGTACAGGCCGCGCCGGCCAAGGTCGGCTGCGCGTTCGAGGAGTGCGGAGTCATTGACGGCGTTCACGGTGCGGACGCCCAGCCGCCCGGCTCCCTCCGCGTCGCTGACGGTCACCACGCGAGAGGCGTCGCCGACGATGGCCACCAGATCCGGTAACGACGCGGACGGCGCCGCATGAAAGGCGGCATGGACGCCCTCGGGCGCCAGAGCGGCGACGCGTTCGGCCAGCCCCGGTCCGTAGGTCGTCGCCACGGCTCCGAGGTCGGTGAGGTACTGATGATTCGCGGGTCGGGCAGTGCCGATCACCCGAGCCCCGGCGGCCAGCGCGAAAGATGCTGCGGCGCTTCCAACGGCGCCTGAAGCGCCCTCGATCAGTAGTGTCCGACCGGTCAGATCCCCGAGCGCGTCGATCACGCCTGCCGCAGTCGCGGAGGCAAGCCCCGCGGCGGCCGCCTGCTCTATGGACCACGTGGAAGGCACGACGCTCCATGCCGTCAGCACCGCGAATTCCGCCGTGGTGTCACTCACGCCACCGAGACCGAAGACCAGGTCACCGACTCTCGCGTTCGACACACCCTGGCCGACTTCATCGATGAGTCCGGCGGCGTCGCGTCCGGGTATTGCCGGGAGCTCCAGCGGAAGCACCTCCTGCAGGGCGCCGCCACGCAGCAGGTAGTCGATGGGGTTCACACTTGCCGCTTGCACCGTGATGCGAACCGAGTTCGCCGCGGCGTGAGGTTCGGCGGCCTCCTCGACGATCAGCACGTCGGGGTCTCCGTACCGATGAAAGCGCGCAGCCCGCATCAGGGCCTCCAGTCTCGTTGCGCAAGGCATTTCCTTGCTGCGGAAAGTAACTTACGCAGAAATGCTTGCCGCGGCAAGTTTAGCTAGACTGTGCAGATGCGCGATGGGGAGCGATTGTCGGCTCAAGAGGACCGCACGTGGTCCTTGCTCGTCGGGGTCATGATGTGGTTGCCGGCCGAGCTGGATGCGTACCTGGAGCGCGTTGCAGGACTCAGTCATGCGGAGTACCAGGTCTTGTGGTGGCTGTCGCTCAACGAAGAACGCGAGGTCCACATGACCCGTCTGGCCGCCACGGCCAGCGTCACCCCGTCCCACCTGTCGCGGATCGTGGCCCGGCTCCAGACGAGGGGCTGGATCGCCCGCAGCACCGACCCCAGCGACGCCCGCAGGACGCTCGCACGCTTGACCAAATCGGGTGCGGCCGTCGTGGCCGGCGCGGAGCCGGGGTACGCCGCCGAGGTGCACAGACACCTCTTCGGACACCTGACCTCTGCTCAGGCCCGACAGCTCGAAGACATCACCGAGGCGGTCTTGAACCAGCTACGACCCGATTGCATGGGGCTACTTCCGCCCCGGTCATCGCGGTGAGGACTCGCCGCACGAGCTTCACCCCCGCCACCTGGCAGCGGTTTGACACCAGGGTCGCACATTGGTGACGTCGACGTATTACGTTGCGTCACAAGGTGTCGGCTTCGCGACACCGGAGTTGATGAGGCCGGCCTGCTACCCAGTCATGACTCGGGTCCGGGACCGATGGCGACGCCGAGGTCCACGAGGCCGCTGAGCTGATGATCAACCTGCTCGCGGGGGTGCTAGAGCGCGGTGACTGATCCCGTCAGGTGTGGGTAACCCTTGGATGGATTGCGCAGCGCCAATTCCCAGCCCTCTGAGACGCGGTCGACGTAGAGGTTGACGCGGGCAGGCAGCAGCACCGGCTTGCCGAACCGCACCGAGTACTTCACCGCGTCGGGGAACTGGCCCTCGATGTTGGCCAGTACGGCTGCGGCGCTGAACATTCCGTGCGCGATGGAGGTCGGGAAGCCGAAGAGCTTCGCGCCGATCGGGCTGGTGTGGATCGGGTTGTGGTCGCCAGCGACGGAGGCGTAGTGGCGGATCTGACCCGGCGTGATGTGTAGTACCGCGTTCGGCGGCGGCAGCTTCGAGGTCTTCTTCTGCTCCGGCTTGGCTTCGTCGGAGAGACTGGTCCGCTGCTGGTGCAGGAACGTCGTCACCTGGTGCCACGCAGTCTCGTTGCCGACATTGACGTCGGTGATCAGGTCCACGAGCAGGCCCTTGCGATGCTCCCTGAGGTTCTCCGCGTGCACCTTGACGCCGACGGTGTCGGTGACGGCGATCGGCTGGAACTGGGTGATGTGGTTCTCGACGTGTACCGATCCCAAAGCGGTGAAGGGGAAGTCGAAGCCACTGACCAGTGACGTCACCGAAGGGAACGTCAGCGCGAACGGATAGGTCAACGGGACGGAATCGCCGAATCGCAGTCCCGTCACCGCGGCGTACTCGGCGACGTTGGCCGGGTCGATCGCCAGCTCTTCGACGGTGACCGTCCGGTTCGGCACCGTGTCGCCGCGCGAGACGAACGGCAGCGCGCCCGCCACGGCCCTGGCCATGTTGCGCAGCCCACTGGGCTGAGTCCCGGCCTTGTCCCCGGTTGCTTCGTTCCTGTCCACCGTCACGGTCATGCTCCCAACATGGCTTGGCCGCAGACCCGAATGGTGTTGCCGGTGACCGCATTCGAGGCCGGGCTGGCGAAGTAGGCGATCGCCTCGGCGACGTCGACGGGCTGGCCGCCCTGGAACAGGGAGTTCAGCCGGCGGCCCACCTCGCGGGTGGCCAGCGGGATCGCCTCGGTCATCTTGGTCTCGATGAACCCTGGCGCCACGGCGTTGATGGTGATGCCCTTCTCGCCGAACACCGGCGCGAGAGCCTGCGTCATCCCGATCATGCCTGCCTTGGTGGCGGCGTAGTTGGTCTGTCCGCGGTTGCCTGCGATGCCCGCCATCGAGGACAGCCCGACGACGCGGCCACCTTCGCCGATCGTGCCGTTGTCCACCAGCCCCTGCGCCAGCCGTTGGGGGGCAAGCAGATTCACCGCGACGACGGAGTCCCAGCGTCCCTCGTCCATGTTGGCCAGCAGCTTGTCGCGGGTGATGCCGGCGTTGTTGACGAGAATGTGAGCCTTGCCGCCTGAATGATCCGAGTAGTGCTCGCGCAGGTGTTCGGTGATGCGGTCGACCGCGTCGGCGGCGGTGACGTCGAGGGTCAGCGCGGTGCCGCCCACCTTGGTCGCCGTCTCGGCCAGCGCCTCGGCGGCGCTATCTACGTCAATCGCCACCACCTTGGCCCCGTCGCGGGCGAACACCTTCGCGATCTCCGCGCCGATGCCCCGCGCAGCGCCGGTTACCAGGGCAACCTTGCCGTCGAGTGGCTTGTCCCAGTCGGCGGGCGGGACCGAGTCCGAGGCGTCGACGTAGAACACCTGCGCGTCGACGTAGGCGGACTTCGCCGACAGCAGGAACCGCACCGTCGACTCAAGTCCGGTGGCCGCGGGCTTGGCCTCCGGTGAGAGGTAGACCAGACCGATCGTCGCGCCCCGTTGCAGCTCCTTGCCAAGAGAACGGGTGAAGCCCTCGAGCGCGCGCTGGGCGATGCGTTCGTCGACGCTGCCCGTCGCCTCCGGTGTCGTGCCGATCACGACGATGCGTCCGGACGAGCCGATGTTGCGTAGCAGCGGGGTGAAGAAGTCGCGAAGCGCCTTGAGGCCCTCGGGGGAGGTGATTCCCGTGGCGTCGAAGACCAGTCCGCCGAACGTATCGGCCCAGCGTCCGCCGAGGTTGTCACCGACCACGTCGTAGTCCTCGGCCAGCACCGCTCGCAGCGGCTCGGCGACACGACCCTCGCCTCCGATCAGCAGGGCGCCTGCCAACGCGGGTTCCCCCGCCCGGTAGCGGCGCAAGGTCTCGGGCTGCGGGACGCCGAGTTGCTTGGCCAGGAACGAACCCGGACCGGAATTGACCACTTGAGAGAACAGGTCGGTAGCCACTGCGCTGCCTTTCGGTGAGAAACGGGATACAGAACGGGTACGTACGAATGGGGTGTACCCGCATCCGAAGCAACTGTCGTATCGCTCACGAACTTACTCCAGAGTAAGAACGGTGGGTAGTATGACTCTCGACACGTGGAAGTCCCTCGTCGGGGCACTGGACGGCATTGGAGTAGATCGTGGCAGACAACAGGGCGACGCGCCGCGTAGCCATTCTCGGCGGTAACAGGATTCCCTTCGCGCGCTCCGACGGCGCGTACGCCAACGCGTCGAATCAGGACATGTTCACCGCCGCCCTCGGCGGTCTCATCGACCGGTTCAACCTCAAGGGCGAGCGTCTCGGAGCCGTGGTCGGCGGAGCGGTGCTCAAGCACAGCCGCGACTTCAATCTCGTGCGTGAGTGCGTGCTCGGCAGCTCCCTGTCGCCCTACACCCCCGCGTACGACCTGCAGCAGGCGTGCGGCACCGGCCTGCAGTCGACCATCGCGGTGGCCAATGGCATCGCGCTTGGCCAGTACGAGGTGGCGGCGGCAGGAGGGGTCGACACCACCTCCGATGCGCCCATCGCCTTCGGCGACGATCTGCGCAGGGTCCTTCTCGGTCTGCGCCGGGCGAAGTCGAACGTCGACCGGCTCAAGCTCGTGGGCCAGCTCCCCGCGGCCCTCGGCGTGGAGATCCCGACCAACGGTGAACCCCGCACCGGCATGTCGATGGGTGAGCACGCCGCCGTCACCGCCAAGCAGATGGGCGTCAAGCGCGTCGACCAGGACGCGCTCGCCGCGGCCAGCCACCAGAACATGGCCGCCGCCTACGACCGCGGCTTCTTCGACGACCTCGTCAGCCCGTTCCTCGGTCTCTACCGCGACAACAACCTGCGCGCCGACTCGACGGCGGAGAAGCTGGCCAAGCTCAAGCCGGTGTTCGGCGTCAAGTTCGGCGACGCGACCATGACGGCGGGCAACTCCACACCGCTGACCGACGGCGCCTCGGTGGCCCTGCTGTCGACCGACGAATGGGCGGCTGAGCGCTCGCTGCCGGTTCTTGCGTACTTCGTCGACGGTGAGACGGCCGCGGTCGACTACGTCAACGGCAACGACGGCCTGCTGATGGCGCCCACCTACGCGGTGCCGCGGCTGTTGGCCCGAAACGGGTTGACGCTGCAGGACTTCGACCTCTACGAGATCCACGAGGCCTTCGCGTCGGTGGTTCTCGCGACCCTCGCCGCCTGGGAGTCCGAGGAGTACTGCAAGGAGCGCCTCGGCCTGGACGGAGCACTGGGCGGCATCGATAGGTCCAAGCTCAACGTCAACGGCTCGTCACTTGCGGCGGGTCACCCGTTCGCGGCGACGGGCGGGCGCATCGTGGCGCAACTGGCCAAGCAGCTGGCCGAGAAGAAGGCCCAAACCGGTAAGCCGGTGCGGGGTCTGATCTCGATCTGCGCCGCCGGCGGGCAGGGCGTCACGGCGATTCTGGAGGCCTGAGCAGCGGGTGTAACGCCCCAGAACGAGCAGTCGATACGTGTAGTAGCTCCGTGTTGCCGTCTAACCCCCCGACCCGACGGCAACACGGGGCAACCTCTTTTCTGAGCCCTCGCTAGCCAACGGGCGGATCCTTCTTCGCCTTCACCGGCCCCGCGTTGGGTGGCGGTGGCGCGAACAGGCTTCCTCCCACGCTGCCGCGCGCCGTCCGCACGGCCACCAACCCCCAGGTGCACAACAGCCCGGCGTACGCGACCACCGCGGCAACCCGGAAGGCGGGCAGTCCGGTGTGCACGGCCAGCTGTGTCGTGCCGGTGACGAACGTCCCGACCGGGAAGGTCAGGCTCCACCAGGTCAGCGCGAAGGGCATGCCGCGCCGCAGGGTGCGCAGCGTCAGCTCGGTGGCCAGCACGATCCACAGCAGCGCGAATCCCCAGACGGGCACGCCGAACAGGACTGCGAAGACGTTCATGCCGCTCGCCAGCTCGGGTGGCACCGCCAGCGCCGCGACGCCGCCGAGCAGACCCGCGGCCGTGATGCCCTGGCCGAGCGGGCCGAGCACGATCCACAGCGTGGGTACCCGGGCCGTCCCCGACGTGCCGTAAAGAGCGAGCCTGCTCCAGATCATGCTGATGATGATCAACGCCGCGAACAGCGACAGACCGAACATCGCGTAACAGCCGTACAGCATGGTGGTGCGCCCGGTCCCTGGCTGCATGTGCGGGATCAGCAGCGCGCCCGCCGCGGCGGAGACCATGGGCGGCACGACCGGCATCAGCCAGCCGCCGAATGCCGCGTCGGGCTCGACGTTGTGCTGGGTGAACATCAGGTACGGAATGGTTGCCGCGGTGAAGAGGCCGCCGATCGTGCCCGTCGTCCACAGCACCCAGGCCAGGTCGACGGCGATGCGCATCCCGATCAGGTCCTTGCCGATCAGGATCGCCCCCGACCCGACTGTCATCAACGCCATCGGGGCGGCCCCGTAGAAGTGGGCCATCTGCGGGTTGCGGGGATGACTCCGCGCCACCGTCCGGTGCCGGAACCACTGCACGGTCACCGCGATGACGAGCACCACCAGCAGCAGGGTGGCGACCACCCACACCACGCGCGAGAACACGTGCAGTGCGGGGACGTGGATCGGCAGCGTCGCGCCTGCCGTCGCCACGATCCCGGTGCCCATCACCGAGGCGAACCAGTTGGGCCCGAAATTCTGGAGTCGGGCCGCTTCTGTCGTCATGCTTGGCATTGAACACCTTGAACACCCATGCGCCTGCGATCGGTCGTCGTGATTCGATGTAGGCCGGGCGAACGCAAGGGAGCGTGCCAGTCATGCGGGTCAGCATTTTCGGACAACTCAGCGGAACGGGTGTCGACAACCCCGTCGACGCCTGCGTGGAGAACCTCGCGATGTTGCGCGAGGAGGGCTTCGGTCGGCTCTGGATGAGCCAATTGCCTTACGAACCGGACCTTCTCACGGTGCTCGCCGTCGCGCTGCGCGAGGTCGACGACATCGAGGTGGCCACCGGCGTCGTCCCCATCCAGAATCAGCATCCGATGCAGATGGCCCAGCGGGCGCTGACCGTCAGCCTCGTCTCGCACGGCAGGCTCATCCTCGGGCTCGGCATGACGCATCAGGCCGTCACCGAGGGCATGTGGGGCATTCCGTGGGACAAGCCGGTGCGCAGGCTCAACGAATACCTCGACGGGCTGCTGCCGCTGCTGGCCGGTGAGCCTGCCAATGCCACGGGCGAGACCGTCACCACCCGCGGTGCGCTGATGATTCCCGGCGCACCAAGGCCCGACGTGTACATCGCGGCGCTCGGACCACAGCTGCTGAAGATCGCAGGACGCCGCACCGCGGGCACGTGCACCTGGATGACGGGACCCGAGACGCTGGCCGGCCACGTGGGTCCGTCGCTGCGCCAGGCGGCCGCCGACGCGGGGCGGCCAGAGGATTCGGTCCGGGTGGTGGCCGCCCTGCCGGTGAGCGTCACCGACGACGTGGACGGCGTCCGCAAGCAGGCCGCCGAGCAGTTCGCGATGTACGGCGTCCTGCCGTCCTACCGCGCCATGCTCGACCGCGAGGGGTATGCCGGACCGCAGGACGCCGCGATCATCGGCGACGAGGCGACGGTCGGGGATCGGCTCGCGCAGCTCAGCGCGGCAGGCGTCGACGAGTTCGTCGGCGCCACGTTCGACGCGTCCATCGAGGGACGGGCCCGCACCCGCGCGGTGCTGCGCGCGCTCGACGACTGATCAGCGTCCCGCCGGGGCAAGGGGTACCGGGGCGGCCGCTGGGCCACCGGCAGGTGCGACCTCAGGCACCGGTGAGCCGGCGGGCAGCGGGACGGCCGGAACACCGGGCGTGTGCACCGCCCCGAACAGCCATGGCACTGCCGCGGTGAAGACCTGCGTCGCCAGCGGCCAGTCGTGCCGCCCCGTCGTCGGGACGACGGAGCAGTTGATGCCCTGAGCGCGGCCAAGGCCACACAACGTGTTGGCGGCCTCGGTCTGGTCGCTCTGCATGCCCTGCGCGTCGCGCCCACCGAGGCCCACAGCGTCATCGCCTCCACTCATCTTGTGCTGGGTCGGCTTGTCGGTGGAGATGGCGAACCACCCCGACACTCCTTGATAGGGCCCGTGTTTGGCCATCACGGTCGCCGGGTCGAACTGCGCCCACTCGGTGGCGTTTCCGCCGTAGAGCCTGGCGATCGTCTGATCCTTGGTGCCTGCGTTGGGCCCCGTGTCGCCTGCGATGTCGAGGAAGCTGCTGAACAGTTCCGGGTGCATCACGGTCAGGTCGACTGCGCACGTGCCGCCCATCGACCAGCCAACGACACCCCAGTCGGCACTGTCGCTGCTCGTCCCGTAGTGCGAGTTCACGTACGGCACGACGTCCTTCGTCAGGTGGTCCGCGACGTTCCCACGGACCCCGTTGACGCACTCGGTGTCGTTGTTGAACGATCCGCCGGAGTCGACGAAGACCATCACCGGGGCGTTGCCGCCATGCGCAGCGGCGTAGCCGTCGACGATCGACATGGCGTTACCGGTGCGGAGCCAGTCGGCCGGAGTGTTGAACTCACCGCCGATCATCATCACGACGGGGAGCTTGGGCGGCGGGTTGCTGGCGAACCACTTGGGCGGCAGATAGACAAGCTCGGTCCTGTGCTTGAAACCCGATGCGGCCGACGGGATGTCAACCGGGACGACGCTGCCGTGGTCGAGGACGGTCCCTGCCTTCTGCATCGCGGCGATGGTGGCCGCGTCCGTCTCGTCGGGCAGCGGTCCAGCGGTCAGCTGATTCCACGCGACCTGCACGGTGGGGAAGTAGCCCACCCACGTGTTGAGGGCCAGGCCGGTGCCGAGCAGGCACAGGGGGACGGCCGCGACGGTGGCGACCCGTCGCCACTTGATGCCGCGCCACCCAAGAACCAACGCGCTGAGGGCGAATCCCGTCAGACCCGTCCATATCCAGAGCGAGTCGGGAGCCGGATCGCCTGCCATTCCTTGGGAGTCGACGTACCAGTGCGCCCACGCCGCGACCGCCAGCCCGACCACGACCGACACCGGAAGCCACACGAAACGCCACCGGCGCGTCCGCCAGCCGATCGCCACGACCAGCACGATGACGGCGATCGCCTGAAGCGTCAGCGGCAGCCAGCCTTGCAGTAGCGACAGCCCGTGGCGGTAGTTCGCGGGCGCGTCGGCGGCCAGGAGATTCACGGCGACGGAGACGTGTGGAGCGGGCACCGTTACATGGT
>NZ_JBOGDD010000755.1:0-1698 GCF_050701675.1 Mycobacterium sp.
CGTGTACACTGTCCCGTTCCGCACCATGACGATGCATGAGCCCGTCGTTTCCGCGACTCTTCCCCACTGGTTCAGCAGCACCATGTCCGTGCAGCCGCAGCGCCGACCCTCGATGCGGGCGAGGCGGCCCACCTGATAATTAGCACCTGTCTTGATTCGTGCCGGCATGGAAGCATCCACGCTACGCCGCCACGTGCTGACCCCGAGATGGATCGCCTCAGGCGCGGTCGCCTCCGTCTGATACCCGGTTATGATCAAATCGGCTTTGGTATCCTCGCCCCAATGTCCATCGGTCACGCACAAGGTGGTGCGAAGCCACATCTCTTTATCCGGCTGCAGCAACGTCTCGACGAGACCGCAAACTGCAGCCTCGTATTCCTCGAAGCATGTCTCGAACGGAATGTGGAGCAGGCGGGCAGATCGCGCCAGCCGCTCATAGTGCTGTCGCACGAGGACGATGCCCAGGGAAGCATCAGGTTGGCGATATCCTTTGAGGCCCTCGAACACCGTCAAGCCGCGCGTGACGGCTTCGCAGCCGACGTGAAGGACGGCTTCGTCCCAAGGCCGCTGGCGGCCGTTCATGTATACAAAGGGAGGTCGCTGGAGTTTCATGGCATGCAATCTCGCTCGCGTGGTCGCGACGAGAGCTCGGCTCGAGCTCTCCCCCGCTGTCGAAGCTCATTCTTCCCGCCGCTCCGGCCGGTTCATTTGACAGCTATCAAGTCGCCGGGCGGCGTGGTCGCGCTCCGCTGTGTCCTGCCGCTCGCTTCAACCCCGATTCGTGAACGGCCGGCGACGCCTATTCGGCCGCCGCGAGAGGCGCATCCACGCCGAACTCGGCAAGGCCATGCGAGCTCGCCAATCGCACCAGCCCTTGGGGGGTGCCGACGTCGAGGTAACGATGCTCCGGGAACGCGATACTTCGCGTTTGCAGGCCGGCCCGGATAGCTGCCTGAATCACGTGTCCGACCGTCAGTTCCTGAACAAGGCCCGCCCCGCTCTCCTGTGCGGCGGTCCTTGGAACAGTCAGATACTCGTGCATGAACTCGGTGAACGTCGGCGTCCAGACGGCAAAGATCCAGGTCCACACCAGGCGGGTGTGGTGCGGCTGGATCAATAGTTTCTGGACGCGTCCGCGGCTGTCGATATCGACGAGGTCGGAAACGCTTTCGTCATGAGGACGAAACAGGCCAAGGACCAGATCGGCTCGGCTTTGCGACAATGCCTCGAGGCCCCGAGCGTAGGCGTCGGTGGGTCCAAAGAGGATGTCTGGGAACCCAAACGCAATCCGGGCGCCGCGGATGAACGGATAGGCCTCGTCGATTGTGTACGGCGGCCCGTATGTTCGACGCACGACGAGATAGGCGAGGTTCACTCCGACCTCTGCGCCGTCGCCATAGTAATCGGGAATGTCCCACTTCCCCTTGCGTAGGATAAGAACAGCTCTGCGGATCCCGGCAGTCCGGAGCTTGTGGAGCAAGTAACTCGAAACGACCTTCACCGGCGGCCCTTCCGCCGTCGAACGATCGAGGGCGACCGGCAGCAGCTCCTTGCTGCAGGGGAGAGGCGCGATGCGGGTGGCGTGCCCGGCGCAGGGAACGACAGCGATGACCTCAGGAACTGGTGCTTGATCGTCAGACACAGGTCTTTTTTCCTTCGAGTCGTGCACGGTAGATCATTCCGGCGCAGTCGGGTGGG
>NZ_JBOGDD010000756.1:0-2007 GCF_050701675.1 Mycobacterium sp.
GGGTTGAGCTTGCCGAGTCGCGACGTGATGCGCGGCATCGCCAAGGCGAGGTCGTCGAGGCGGCTGCCGACGGTGCCGAAGTCATAGCCGTACTCGTCGTAGTCCTTCTCCTTCCAGCCCGAGCCGATCCCGAGGATCAGCCGCCCGTCGGAGATGTTGTCGACAGTCCGCGCCATGTCGGCAAGCAGCTCGGGGTTGCGGTAGGAGTTGCAGCTCACCAGCGCGCCGATTTCGAGGCGCGACGTCTGTTCGGCCCACGCGCCGAGCATGGTCCAACACTCGTAGTGTGCGCCGTCGGGATCGCCGTACAGCGGGTAGAAGTGGTCCCAGTTGAACGCCACGTCGACGCCGAGGTCCTCGCAACGCAGGACCGCGTCGCGCAGGTGGCCGTAGTTGGGGGAGTGCTGGGGTTGCAGTTGGACGCCGATGCGGGTGGGAAAGCTCATTGCGCCTACGTTAGGCGTCCAGGACGCCATGCAGGATGTCGGCCAGTGCTCGTGGCTGGTCGCCTTGGACGGAGTGACCGGAGCCGGCGACGACGTGGGTGCGCTGGAACCCGGGGGCGCCCTTGGCGAAGGCCTCGGCGTCCTCGTCGTTCACGAAGTGCGAGTCGGCGCCGCGCACCAGCGTGGTCGGCATGGTGATCGAGGGAACGTCGTCCCACAGATTCTCGAACCCCTCGCCCTTGCGGAATGAGTCGTAGCGCCAGGTCCAGGTGCCGTCGTCGAGCTGCTTGCTGTTGTGAAAGACGCCGCGGCGCAACGAGTTCCGGTCGCGGTGTGGTGCCGCCGCGACGGTCACGTCGAGCATGGCGGCAAACGATGGGAAGGTGCGGGCTCCCTGCACCAGTGCGACGGTGCCCATCTGCGCCTTGGTCATCTCTTCGTGGCGGGCAGGCGCCGAGGGAGTGACGTCGACGAGCAGCAGCTCGGGAACGAGGGCGGGCGCGGTGGCGGCGATGCGCAGAGCGGTCAGGCCGCCGAGTGACATGCCGACGACCAGCCGCGCCGTCGGCGCCCACTCGCGGAGCACCGGCAGTAGCGTCTCGGCACTGAGCTTGGGCCCGTAGTCGCCGTCTTCGCGCCAGGCCGAGCGGCCGTGCCCGGGCAGGTCGACGGCCAGGGCGGGCATGCCGAGTCCGAGGATCACCGTGTCCCAGGTGTGGGCGTTCTGCCCGCCGCCGTGCAGGAAGACGACCTGCGGCGGTTCATCGCCCCATTTGATGGCGCTGACGTTGCCGGAGGAGATGCGCTCGACCGGGGGCAGTGGACCCGTCGCGCCGATCTGCTCGGCGTTCTCGGGCAGCAGGGCGAACTCGTCGAGCCCCGCCAATTCGTCGTCTGAGATCACGCGTCTTTTCTACGCGATTCGGGCGCGCTCAGTGGCGCTCACCGCAACTGGACGCGCCCAAATCGCTCGAAAACTAGCCCTCGATGAAGGTTTCCAGCTGTGCCCGCGCGATGTCGTCGGGCATCTGCTTGGGCGGGCTCTTCATCAGGTACGCCGACGCGGCTTCGACGGGTCCGCCGATGCCACGGTCCTTGGCGATCTTCGCGGCACGCACCGCGTCGATGATGACGCCTGCCGAGTTGGGCGAGTCCCAGACTTCGAGCTTGTACTCCAGGTTCAGCGGCACGTCGCCGAAGGCGCGGCCCTCGAGGCGGACGTAGGCCCACTTGCGGTCGTCGAGCCAGCCGACGTGATCGGACGGGCCGATGTGCACGTCCTTGGTGTTGAACTCACGCTGCAGGTTGGACGTGACGGCCTGGGTCTTGGAGATCTTCTTGGATTCCAGGCGCGAGCGCTCGAGCATGTTGAGGAAGTCCATGTTGCCGCCGACGTTGAGCTGCATGGTGCGATCGAGCTGCACGCCGCGGTCCTCGAACAGCTTGGCCATCACGCGGTGGGTGATGGTCGCGCCGACCTGGCTCTTGATGTCGTCGCCGACGATCGGCACGCCGGCGTCTTCGAACTTCTTGGCCCACACCGGGTCCGAGGCAATGAAGA
>NZ_JBOGDD010000757.1:0-2279 GCF_050701675.1 Mycobacterium sp.
GTTGCTGTCATTGGGCAGGCCCGAGGTGGTGCGAGGTTTCGCCGATGCGGTGCTCGCGCCGTTGGACCATCTCGACCCCCGAGATCGGCTGGAACTACTGCGGACGCTGGATCAGTGGTTGCGGGCCAACGGAGCTTGGGACCCCGCGGCGCATCGCCTGTCGTTGCATCGCAACACCGTGCGGAACCGGATCGATCGAATCGCCGCACTGACCGGACGGCGGCTCGACGACGGCGACGACAGGATGGAGCTGTGGCTGGCCCTCAAGGCCAGAGCCGCCCTCCCGCAATAGTTCCGCCGCAATAGTCCTGCCGCGAGGTTCCCTGCCGCGAGCGAGCGTGTTCGTACACGACACGCCGGGGTGAAACGTGCGACGGCGCACGCTCACCGGCCGGTGAGGGCCGCGAACCCGATGCCACTGGCAAGTAGGCTGCCAACCATGCGAGTGGGAGTGCTTGGCGCCAAGGGCAAGGTCGGTGCGACGATCGTCGACGCCGTCGAAGCGGCAGACGACCTGACCTTCTCGGCCGGGGTGGACGCGGGCGATCCGCTGACGCTGTTCACCGACAGCCAGACCGAGGTCGTCGTCGACTTCACCCACCCCAGCGTCGTGATGGACAACCTCGAGTTCCTGATCGGGGCGGGTATCAACGCGGTCGTTGGTACCACTGGCTTCACCGACGAGCGCCTCGAAGAGGTCAGATCCTGGCTGGCCGACAAGCCCGACGTCGCCGTGCTGATCGCCCCCAACTTCGCCATCGGCGCGGTGCTCTCGATGGAGTTCGCGAAGCAGGCAGCGCGCTTCTTCGAATCGGTGGAAGTGATAGAGCTGCACCACCCCTTCAAGGCCGATGCCCCATCCGGAACGGCGGCGCGCACGGCCCGGCTGATCGCCGAGGCGCGCAAGGGTTTGCCACCCAACCCCGATGCCACCAGCACCGGTCTCGACGGAGCGCGCGGCGCCAACGTCGACGGCATCCCCGTGCACTCCATCCGGCTGGCCGGGCTCGTCGCGCACCAGGAGATCCTGTTCGGCACGCAGGGGGAGACGCTGACGATCCGGCACGACAGCCTCGACCGCACGTCGTTCGTGCCAGGCGTGCTTCTCGGGGTTCGCAACGTCGCCGAGCATCCCGGTCTCACCATCGGCATCGAACCCCTCATGGGATTGTGAAGAAGGACGACGGGTCGCGCGCCCTGCGCATCCAGCTGCTGATCGGCTTCATGTGCGTGGCGATGGTCGTCTACTTCGTCCTGCTCGGCCGCGCCGGCGTCATCCTGATCTCCTCCGGCCGCTGGGCGGCGATCGGACTCGGGCTGGCGATCTTCGTTCTTCCGATCATCGGCCTGTGGGCCATGATCGCCACGCTGCGAGCGGGTTTCGCACATCAGCGGTTGGCCCGCCTCGCGCGCGAGGCGGGGATGGAATTGGACGTCAGCGCGTTACCGCGCAGGCCGTCGGGGCGCATCGAACGCGGCGCCGCCGACGAGCTGTTCGACACCGTCAGGACCGAGGTGGAGGAGAATCCCGAGGACTGGCGCCGCTGGTATCGGCTCGCCCGTGCCTACGACTACGCGGGCGATCGGGGCCGGGCCAGGGAGACGATGAAGAAGGCCGTTGCGATGCAGGAGGAGCGGCAGCCGTGAGCAAGACCCTGCTGATCGTCCACCACACCCCGTCCCCATACATGCAGGAGATGTTCGAAGCAGTCCTCT
The DNA here is from genome assembly GCF_050701675.1 of Mycobacterium sp. Classification (GTDB taxonomy): domain Bacteria; phylum Actinomycetota; class Actinomycetes; order Mycobacteriales; family Mycobacteriaceae; genus Mycobacterium. The sequence goes on from NZ_JBOGDD010000757.1 coordinate 1,717, forward strand.
CCGGCGCCACCGATCCCGAGATCGAGGACGTGGAAGTCGTTCGGCGACCGGCACTTTCGGTCTCACCGACCGACATGCTGGAAGCCGACGGCTATCTCCTCGGCACGCCGGCGAACCTGGGCTACATGAGCGGCGCGCTCAAGCAGTATTCAGGCGGATACCCCGCTACTAGCTCGGGGCCGTGCTGATGTCCGAACGGCGAAGACGGCCCATCAACGCTCGGCGGGTCGCAACGATGATCTGGAAGCCGAGAATGCCGGTCGCGGTCTTCGCTGGAGTCTTGATTGTTCTCGGGATCGGCATGACCTGGTTGGCGTATGGCACGTCGAACCCCGCCGCGCACATCGGTGACACCGGTGTGGTGACGCCCCCCGGCTATTCCTTCGTGTACCGATTCGTGGGTGACGTGACGGGGGTCTCGCGATCGGATCTTCCGGACGAGTGGATCTGCGTGGGTGAAGGCCCGAGGTCACCGTGGACGACCTGTTTCGCCCCGTCCACAGGCGTGCTCGGAGGGTTGACCATCGACCAGTTGGTGGCCATCGGCACACTTGCGGTTGGCG